>JAPLKN010000108.1 GCA_026388075.1 Elusimicrobiota bacterium | reverse complement strand
GAATATATAATATTGGCGGAGGAGAAGAAAATATTATATCTTTGTTAGAATGCATAAAGTTGATAGAGGATATTTTGGGAAAGAAGGTGGATTATGCTTTTGAGCCGGAACGTTTCGGAGATCTAAAATATTTTGTTTGTGATAGTAGAAAAGCCGAGAAATATCTAAACTGGAAATCAAAAATAAAACCCAGAGAAGGTGTTGAGAAACTAATTGCCTGGATTAAAAATAATCACGGGCTTTTTAGGAGCTAAAATGAAAGCGCTAATCCTTGCAGGTGGAAGAGGCAAAAGGCTTGGAAAAGTTTCGGAAGGGATCAATAAATGCTTGTTGGATGTTTTTGGTAAACCTCTTATTGAATATAGTTTTGATTGTGTTTCGGCACTTGATGAAATAAACGAATTAATAGTTATGGTTGGTTATCGTGCCGAAGATATTATCAATAAATACGGCAATAATTATAAAGGGAAAACAGTCAAATACGTTATTCAATGGGATCGATATGGCTTAGTTGATGCGATTGAATGGGGAAAAGAGCTTCTCGGAAAGGATGACTTCCTATTGCTTTTAGGTGACGAGTTTATGCTTTTCCCGAAACATAAGGATATGATCGAGAAGTTTAAAACTGAAAAACTTTTCGGTGTTTGCGGCGTTATTAATGTTTCCGATAAAGAGATGATAAAAAAAACATATTCCATTATTCAAGATAAAAGCGGAAGAATAGTGCAACTGATTGAAAAGCCAAAAAATCCTCCCAATAACATTATGGGCACGGGAAATTGCGTATTTAAAAATGAGATATTGAATTATATCCCAAAAACGATTATTAACAGTAAAAGGGGAGAAAAGGAGTTGCCGGATTTGATACAATGCGCAATTGATGACGGTAAATTGATTAAACCATTTAATATATGCGACAAATATGTAAATGTGAACACTTTTAAGGAGCTGGATTCGTTTGGTTCCGGTTTTTCGCATTTTTGAAGATTATGAAAAAAGTTGCACTAATAAATCCCGGCAGAAATAAGGAGTTTGCAGATAATGAACCGCTTAACCTCGGCTATTTGGCTTCATTTCTCTTGGCTAATAAGATAGACGTTAAAATTATTGATCAGTTCGCCGGGGATGATGTTGATAAGTTGCTGAAAGAATATAATCCGGACTTTGTTGGGATAACCGCTACTACGCCTTTAGCTGATGAGGCTTACAAAATTCTTGATGGTGCTAAGAAAAAAGGCTTTGTTACAGTTATCGGAGGTGTCCACGCTAGCATAATGAGCGAAGAAGCCTTGCGACATGCTGATTATGTTGTTGTAGGTGAAGGTGAACGCGCTCTATTGGATATAGTTTTTTCAAAATCAAAAACTAGAATAGTTAAAGGGCCTCTTATAGAAAACATTGATGATATACCTCCTCCGAGTCGCAGTCTTCTTAAAATGAAATTCTATTCTGCAAAGTCTGGCAATACTCCTACCGCACATCTATATTTCCTTCCTCCTGGGAAAAAACTTGCCTCCATGATCACCAGTCGCGGCTGTCCATACAGCTGTATTTTTTGCCATAATAGCTGGAGAGGTCTAAAGGTTAGGTACAACACCCCAAAGCGAGTAGTCAACGAAATATTAGAACTTGTAAAAGGTTATCAGATAAATTCCATATTTTTTATGGACGATGACCTTTTCTTTAATTCTAACAGGATAAAACAAATATGTTCATTAATATTAGAAAATAAAATAGATATTATTTGGGCCGCAAATGCCAGAGTAACTAGCGTAAATCCTGAAATATTGGAACTCGCCAAAAAAGCTGGGCTAAGGCAGGTAAATTTCGGGATAGAAAGCGGTTCACAGAGAGTGCTTGATATTATAGACAAAAAAGTAACTGTTGAACAATCTGAAAAAGCGTTAAAAATGGTTAAAGAAGCAGGCCTTTTGGTTTATGCGACTTTCATGATAGGAAATCCTACTGAAACTTTGGAAGACATGAATAAGACCAGAGAGTTTATTAAAAAAAATAGTCTCGATAGTGTAGGTATTGGCATCACTACACCTTATCCCGGCACAAAATTGTGGGAATGGTGCAAAGAAAAAAAACTTATTCCAGAAACTTATGCCTGGAAAGACTTTGATATGGAAAGCTGCCCTGTGGCAGGAAATGAGAATTATTCAAGAAAGGATATTGAAAAAATTAGAAGCAAGATGGTGGTTGATATTATGCTGGGGAAAAAATTTGGTTTTATGTTATACTATCTTAAACTTATGTTCATAAGTCCACCCCAATTTTTCGGGAAATTATTTAGAATTGTTATGCCCTTATTGGGTTTAAGGAGAAAATAATGGCATTTAGGCGTTTAAAACTATTAGGACTTATTAAGTCTAGGCTCAAGGCATTAATTTATCTATTAAAAACAAGGGGTTTAAAATCTGCATATAATTTCATTTGGGTTCATATATTTACCAGAGACAGCGGATTGGCTTTAATGGATCCCATTATCAGAAAATTTCCGATTTTAGCTCCATACCCAGAACAAATAGAAGTTGAAATTACAACTAAGTGCCACCTTAAATGTACTATGTGCGAGCATACTTATTGGAATGAGCAGCCAAAGGATATGTCTTTGGATGAATTCAAGAAAATAATTGATCAATTTCCAAAGCTAAAGTGGCTTGGAATAACCGGAATAGGGTCTAATTTTCTTAACAAAGACTTTATCCAGATATTGAGCTATGTAAAAAGAAAATCCGTCTATGTCGAATTTTTTGATACATTTGATTTAATAAATGAAATAAATGCCGAAGAGCTAATTAAAGTAGGTGTAGATAAAATTTGGATGTCTATCGATGCTGCTAATAAAGAAACATATAATGCAATCCGAATAGGAACAGATTTTGATAAAGTTGTAAGGAATGTAAAAACTCTTATGAAGATAAAAAAGAAATACAAGTCGCCTTTTCCAGAGATCTTTTTTCACTTCATAATAAACAACTCCAATTTTAATGAACTTCCTGACTTTATAAGGCTGGTGCATTCTATAGTTAATAGTGGATATAACTTAGCAACGTTGATTTATTTTAGTAGCATTCTGCAGTTTAAAGAAATAGAATACATGAAAACTACTTTGCCTGAAAAAATTAAAACAGAAACTGAAAAATGCGCAAAAGATTTAAACATTTTTGTTGGATGGAACCAAAATATTAAACAAACCCGATGCGTTAAAGACTGCACTCGTTGGACGGAACCTTTTATACTTGCTACGGGACATGTTCAGCCATGTTGCGCTATAAATGAAGCAAATACCAGACAGTACCAGAAAGATAATAGCTTGGGAAATTTACTATATACCGATTTCAGGAAAATATGGAAGAATGAATTTAATGATCTAATAAATAGTATTCATAACAACAAATTTCCAGATATCTGCAGACATTGCAGAAATTTTGTTCAGAAATAAAAACATAACTTGAAAAATGAAAATATTATTCATATTTCCTCCCAAAAAAACGCATGCAATAGAATCGGCCGGATTTTACAAGAAACTGGATAAAGAATCAGGTCTATATCCCCCTTTGGGGATTCTATATGTAGCAAGTTATCTTAAGAAATATTCAGAACATTGCGTTGAGATAATTGATGCTCCAGCGGAGAATTACGATTTCCAAGATATTGAGAAAGAAATAATAAAAAGAAAACCTGATGTAGTGGGAATATATTTTTGCACAGATTATCTTTTGGATTCATTCAAGACAGCAGCTATTGTCAAGAGAGTAAATTCCAAAATAGCAGTAATTGCGGGAGGTCCGCACATTTACATATATCCTCAAGAAACGATTTCAAATCCGAATGTGGATTATTGCATTTATGGAGAAGGGGAAATAGTCTTAACAAATTTAATCGAGGCTCTCTTTTCATGTAAAAGTCCTGAGAAAATCGAGGGGGTTATTTCAAAAAATAATACAGCTAAGAAACAGGAACTTCAAAAAACTGAGAATTTAGACAAATTACCTTTCCCGGATAGAAAGCTTCTTCCGTATACAAAGTACAAAAGTTTTATAACTTATTCAAATCCTATTACTACTATGATGACTTCGCGAGGCTGCGCTTATAATTGTCATTTTTGTACAAATATTGAACGCGGCCAAAGAGTTCGCATGCGCTCCCCCAGAAATGTAGTCGATGAAATTGAAGAAATACTAAGGATTGGGATAAGAGATATTTTGTTTTTTGATGAGAATTTTACGTATAATATGGAAAGAGTGCGGTTAATTTGCGAAGAAATAATAAATCGCAAAATAAAAATAAGATGGCATTGTAGAAGCAGGGCCGATATGAAGTTTGAAAAGGAAGTATTGAAGAAAATGAAAGATGCTGGATGCCGCATGGTACAGCTTGGTATTGAAACCGGCACGCAGAACCTTCAGGAAAGAATAAATAAAAAGCTTAATCTTGAAAAAGTAAAACAGCTTGTTAAGGATTTAAAAAATTCAGGAATACTATCTTATGGGAATTTCATTATTGGATTTCCTGGCGAATCAAAAAAAGAAATGCTGCAAACAATTACATTTGCCATGGAAGCTGGGTTCGACTACGCACCTTTTAGTATTTTTAACCCTCTACCTATAAGTTATTTTTATACATCGGCGCTTCAAAAAGGAATTATAAAGGATGATTACTGGATGAAATATGCTAAAAATCCTGAGAAGCAGGTAATTCATAGTTGGTGGCCTGAACAAGATTTTCAAATGCTTCAAGAAATTAGTGCCCAAGCTTTTCGAATGTTTTATTTCAGAATAGGGCAGATTTTGAAATTATTTTTCTTAAAACAGTCAATAAGACAGAAATGGTGGCAATTAAAATCTGCAGTTAAACTGTTTGTTATCCCTAAAGTGATTAAGGCCTCAAAAAAAATATGAAGCAAAATAAAACGAATATAACTAAAATAGAACCAAATGAACTGAATCCCATTATTCCTGTTTGGATGATAGGAGTAATATTTAGTATATGGGCTTGGATTGTCTTATCAAAATACTATAGCGCGGGTTTTGTAGGCATTTTTTGGCCTTTCAACTCAAGTGAAGAATTATTTTATTTTAAGTCTTTTCTGATTCGCTTCAAAGAACACTTCATTAATATTTTTTGGGCCGTATTAATTTTTATTTCGGCTTGTGGTGCCGGGACAATTGTCCTGGAAGCTATTTTGAGAATTAAATTCTTTGAAAAAGAAAATGGAAACAATAATCTAAAATATAATATTTCTGGCAATGAAAAACTGATGTTTTCAACGGTGTTAGGTTTAGGGATATTTTCATTATTGGGTTTTTTTCTTGGGATCTTTGGGTTTTATTTCAAAACTGTATTTTTGACTATAACTGCAATATTTTCTTTTTTTGGTTTTTCTGCGATTTACAAGAATTTTGAGATGACCAGAAAAAGATTTTTACTAAGAGAAAAATTAGCTTTATTTTTAGTATGTGTTATTGCGTTTTTTAACCTGTTGGGTGCTTTGACACCTGAGCTCTTTTACGATTCACAATTTTATCAACTCGGTGTTCTAGTGCACTGGCTTAAAGAACACAAAATGCTTACGACAAATTTTATTCCTGCCTCTTATTTTCCTTTTAATATAAATATGCTTTATCTTATGGGGCTTTCGATAAATAATGAAATAACCGCAAAACTTATTCATTATTCCTGCGGATTATTGATTGTTTATGCGGTCTATATTTTCTCGGAAAAATATTTTAATCGTACGACTGCGGTTTTTTCTGCATTGATCTTTTATTCCATCCCTCAGGTTGCGACTGTTTCATGGAAGACGGCTATCGAGCTTGGGATTGGTATTTTCGAGTTCGGTGCGGTTTTTGCTCTCGTGAATTATATTGTTTCAAAAAAGAAGCAGTGGTTTATAATAAGCGCTATTTTCTGCGGATTTTCTATGGGAAGTAAATATACCGGTATTGTTTTTTGTTATTTTGCGCTTATCGGAACATTGATTATTCAGGGAGTTATGGCAAAGGAAAATAGTTTTAAAATATTTAAGTCGGTTTTCTTTTTCTCTTTAATTGCTATGATAACGTGCCTGCCATGGTATCTTAGGAATTTTATTTATTCGGGAAATCCTGTCTTTCCTTTTTTTTGGGAAAAAATAGGATATGAAAAAATTCATTTAACAAAGTCTCTTTTCTTAGATCCACCTCGGCCAGAATTTAATTTTTTAAATTATTTTCTTTTTCTTTGGCCTTTAACAATGGGAAAATTGCAGCAAGAAACAGTTCTAGGCCCCGTTTTCTTAGTGTTTGCGGTGTTTTTGTTTATGTATCGTAAAATAGATTTAGAAATTAAGATCTTATTTGGTTATTTGTTTATATCGTTTATTTTTTGGGTATTGCTGGGCAGGTTTTATCTCAGATATTTCATTCCAACTCTGCCGGTCGTCAGCGTTATTTTCGCATATTATATAGCTAATCACAAAAATGCAAAATTTGCAAAAAATGGAATTTATGTTTTGTTAATTATTATTACGCTCGGGAATATCTCATTCTCGAATTATTTATTATGGGCAACACAGGATCCGCTCCGATATTTGATTGGTCAGCAGTCAAAAAAGGAATATCTTTCAACACAAAGGACCAGTTATCCATGCCCTTATTATCAAACGCTTGAATATGCAAATAGAAAGTTAAATCCAAAAGCAAAACTTCTGTTTCTCGGAGAAACAAGAGGACTTTATTGCGAAAGACAATTCATAACAAGCGGGGCGGGTGATTTTAATCCAATGGTTGAATGGGTAAGCCAATGTAAAAATGGCAAAGATCTTTACGATAAAATAATATCCAATGGAATAACTCATATTCTTCTGAATGTTCCCGAAACTATGAGGTTGAAAAACTATGAAACTTTTTATTGGGACGCGAAGTCTTTTACAGTGTTTTGCGAATTTTGGTCAAAGTATGTTAAAGAAATTTATAAAGATATTGCGGATATTTCCGTTCCCTATAAAGAAATATACTCAATTAAAAAACAACAGCCTCAATGGTGGGCTCAGTATAGCTCAAATCCCAATAACTATGTTTATCTCTACGAAATTATGAGTGAAAAAGAAGCTTCTAAGCCCCATAGTATTCCTCAAAATTTCTTTTTAGAAAAAGAGCTCTATTCAAGTAATCGCTGGGAAATATTAGAAAATTTTATTTTAAAAGAGAGAAAATGAAATTATGAAAAAATTAATTCGCATCTTTTTTGGCCTTCTGATAAGCGCATTTTTCCTGTGGCTTGCGTTTAGAAATTCCAACTTTTCTGAAATATTCCGGATAATAAAAACTGTGAAGATAGAAATGTTAGCAATAGTTTTCATTATCTCATTAATCGCTCTAATGCTTCGCAGTTACCGATGGAAAAAATTAGGTAAAGAATATCGCAGTGTTGCTTGGAAAAACTTTTTTGAGGCGACATCAATGGGGCTTATGCTGAATACTTTTGTGCCTTTGAGGGGAGGAGATATTTTCCAGGCATATTTTCTTTCTAAGAAAAGCGGCTTGCCGAAAAGTTATACATTGGCGACTGTTTTTTTGGAAAGATTACTTGATCTTTTGCCTCCGGTTTTTATGATTTTAATAGGGTCATATTTTATTGTTATTCCGGCGCAATTTAAAATAGGGAGGCTTATAATATTATTTGCTGTAATAATTTCTGCCATACTTTTATTTTTAAAATTAAGAAAAATATTTGTAAGCTTTATTGGAAGATTTGTTAACAAAAAACATAGTGAAAAAATCGGCAAACTGCTTGAAAATATTACTTCAGCAATAAAGTTTTTAAAAGATAGGCAGGTTTTGACAGTCGCAATACCTTTAACAATTTTTAACTGGTTTGTAGTTAGCGCGATTTCTACTTATTTGCTTTTAATTGCATTTAATATAAAGGTAAGCTTAATCGGGCTTTATCTTATAATAGGTATTTCAGTCCTGAGCGTTGCGATACCCTCATCACCGGGTTTTGTGGGAACTTGGGAATTTTTTACTATGATGGCCTTAAGTATTTTCGGTGTAGAAAAAAACATTGCATTATCTTATGCTATTTTGTCGCATTTCATGGCGCTTTTGCCTTTGAATTTGGTTGGGCTCTATTATTTTTATATAGAAATATTTTTGAAAAAAGAAAAAATTAATTTAGAAACAAATGACAAATGATTTTAAACTAGTCTTTTTTAATTTAGTATAATCTCAAAATTAATATGATATTTTATTTTTGTTTGAGCATAATTATATTTTCTTTCTTAATTTGGATGAATTATACGGTTTTGACCGTGTTTTTTAGAAAACCAAGGCGATTGGATTTTGGAAATGCTAAATTATTCCCCAAGGTCAGCATATTAAAGCCTATTAAACACAGCGATGACGAATTAGGGAACAATCTAGAAACATTTTTTCTTTTGGACTATCCAAATTTTGAAATAATATTCGGGATCGATTCTATTGAAGATGAAACCGATAGAATAATAGAAAACTTGAGGAAAAAATATCCAAAGGTGTCCATCAAAATTGTTCCCGTGGGAAAAGGGAAAATACTTAATCCTAAAGTGGAAACGCTTATTTCCATGGAAAAGGAATCTTCGGGATCGGTTTTTTGGATATCTGACTCTAATACAAGGGTAGAAAAAGACACTTTAAAAAATCTTATTCATGAATACGTTACTAAAAATTCAAAAATAGTGTTTTCTCCGGTTCGAGGCATGGGTTCAAAAACGGCTGGCAGCGTGATAGAAAACGCGTACTTAAGCTTCTTTATTTCGGGAAATATTATTGGCGCCTGGGAATACCTAAGAATACCTATAATAATAGGGAAATCAATGCTTGTTGAAAAAGCCGCACTGTCTAATTTGGGAGGATTTGAATATTTTAAACAATTTCTTGCGGAAGATTACGTAATGGGAAATACTTTCTACAAAAATAATATTTATATTTCAACAAATCATGTTTGGATTACGAATTTTAACAGCCACTCTTCTATTAAAAGTTTTTGCTCCAGAATATCGCGTTGGGCAAAAATGAGATACCATCTTGAAAAGTTAATGTATATGGGGGAAATATTTGTTAATCCAATCGGCCTTTCAATTATTTCAATTATCTTTTTGGGAAGCAAAGGAGTGACTCTTTTATTGGGAGCCGTACTTTTTAAAATTGTTCTTGAATATTTGAATTTTTTTGCAGTTAATATATACGACAGGAAAAATATTTGGGTTATATTAATTTTACCTTTTTGTGTTGTTTTAAAAGACATACTTTTATTATTTATTTATTTCATTCCTTTTTTTAGCTCAAGAGTTGTGTGGAGAGGCAAGCATATTAAGATAGGCAGGGAAAGTAAAATATTCATAGAAGGAGAATAGTTTGGAGCCGAAAGCCGAGATCAAAACAAACGAAAAAAAAGCTTGGGTAGTTTCTGCAATGATGGGCTTGGGGCACATGCGCGCGGCTTATCCTTTAAAGGATTTGGCAAAAGAAGAAATATTAATTGAAGGTTCACAAACTTTCTGCGAGCCGAAAGAATACAAAGTTTGGAGAAAACTCCGGCATTTATATTATTTCTTTTCTAAAGCAGAAGAACTTATATTGATTGGAAAATTTTTCCAACTATTTTACCAATTACTTCAGCAGATACCGCCTTATTATCCGGCCAGAGACCTTTCAAAACCTAATTTCAGCTCAAAATATCTGGGAAAACTTATAGCTAAAAGCGGGCTTTCACGAACACTTTTAAACAAGATTAAAAATGATACCGTTCCTTTATTGAGCACATTTTACAGCTCTTCAATTGCCGTTGATATGCTTGAAACTAAACACCGGGATAATTATCTGGTAATTTGCGATTCGGACTGCAATAGGGTTTGGGTTGCAAAAGATCCAAAGAAAAGTAAAATCAAATATATAGCACCTTGTACGCGTATCAGAAAAAGGCTTCTTCAATACGGTGTTCCCGAAGAAAGAATATTTCTGACCGGTTTTCCCCTGCCTAAAGAAAATGTCGGAAGCCATGAAAACCTTGAAATATTAAAAGAAGATCTATATAGCCGTTTAGTCCGTCTGGACCCTTTATTGCGTTTTTTTAGCGTGCACAAAAATACTGTTAAGGCATACCTGGGGAAAGAAATACCGAAAGAGCGGACCGATAAATATTTTAGCGTAACTTTTGCAGTGGGAGGATCAGGGGTTCAGACTAACATGGCTTTGGAAATTTTAAAAAGTGTTAAAGAAAAGATTAAAGAAGGAAAACTCAAAGTAAATTTGTCGGCAGGCATTAGTGCGGAAGTGTATGTTAAATTTAAGAGTTTTATTAATTACCTTGAACTTTCAAAATATATTGATAACGGAATCAATATAATTTATGACAATGATATATACAGGTATTTTGACAAATTTAACAAGATTTTAAGAACTACGGATGTTTTATGGAGCAAGCCGAGCGAGCTTACCTTCTATTGTGCCCTGGGAATCCCGATTTTAATGGCTCCGAGCGTCGGGCCCCATGAAGATATAAACAGTAAATGGCTGCAGGATATTCATGCAGGCGTTAAACCTGCCGGCAAACTCAAATACGCTGATGAATGGCTGTTTGATCTCAGGGAGGGGGGTATTTTTGCCGAGGCTGCATGGGACGGTTTTATAAAGGGAAGAAAACTCGGCACATATAAAATTGAAGAATTGATTAAGACGGGAAAATTCCTTCCAGGCGAAGCACCTCTGGGCAGATAGTGCCATTTCAATCCGTTGCTTATCTTAAAAATTTTTTGTACAATCCTCAGTATAAATTCACTGCAAAAAATAAAATAAAATATTACGATAGGAGAGTTTAAATGTCCGGCCATTCGAAATGGGCAGGTATTAAGCACAAAAAAGCTATTATTGATGCTAAAAGAGGAAAAGTTTTTACGAGGCTTATAAGAGAAATTGTTGTTGCCGCTAAGGAGGGGGGAGGAAACATTGAAAACAACGCTCGGTTGAGAAAAGCGATAGAATCCGCGCGTGAAGCGAATATGCCGCAGGATAACATAAAAAAAGCGGTTCAGCGCGGTACAGGCGAGCTTCCCGGCGCGATATACGAAGAACTAAATTATGAGGGTTACGGGCCGGCGGGAGTTGCCCTTATAGTTGAAATTACAACTGACAATAAAAACCGGACTGCATCAGAAATCAGGAAGATTTTTTCGCAACATGGCGGAAACATGGGCGAAGCGGGATGCGTTTCCTGGATGTTTTCAAAGAAAGGCTATATTTCCGTTGATAAGAAAAAAATTAATGAAGACCAGCTGATGACGATAGTTCTTGATTTAGGGGTAGAAGATTTACGTACCGAAGATGAGGATATATACGAAATATTCGCTAAGCCCGAAGATTTTGAAGCTGTAAAAAAAGGGCTTGAACAAAAAAACGTGGTAATTGATACTGCTGAAGTTTCTCCCCAGCCTCAAACATATATAAAACTTCAAGGAAAAGACGCGGAACAAATGATTGCTTTAATGGATGAGCTGGAAGGACATGACGATGTAAAAAATGTCTATTCAAATTTTGAAATTTCAAATGCGGAAATTGAAAGAATAGAAAAAATGCAGAAATAAGGCAGGATTAAGTATTCAGGATTAAGAATTAAGTAAATTCAGTATTAAGGATTAAGACGCTTTGCTCTAAGGATAAAGTTTGAAGACTTTTTAATTATTCAGCTTAATCCTTACCGCTTACTACTTAATCCTGTTACTCGGGGTTTTATGATCATTTTAGGAGTTGATCCCGGTTTAGCGCTTACAGGCTGGGGTTTAGTAAAAGCCATAGATAAAAATAGAGTATTTTTGGTTGATTACGGGTGCATAAAAACAAAACCGGCACAGACTTTAAGCGAACGCCTAAAATTTATTTATCAGGATTTAACCAATATTATTCAAGCATATAAGCCGAACGCTTTTGCGCTTGAAGAACTGTTTTTTTCAAAAGAAGCAAGGACCGTGGCTGCTGTCAGCCAGGCCCGCGGTGTAGTGTTGCTTTCTGCGGCGCTTTCAAAAATTCCGCTATATGAATATAATCCGCGTCACGTGAAAATAGCGCTTACCGGATACGGTTCTGCGGACAAAGCTCAAATTCAGCAAATGGTAAAAACGCTTTTAGGGATGAAAGAAATCCCAAAACCCGACGATGCCGCAGACGCATTAGCTATAGCGATATGCCATTTGAATACGGCTAAATGGTGAAATATGATTAATCACCTCAGGGGAATATTAGACGGCAAATCAATGGATTCGGCAATTATCGATGCAGGGGGGGTCGGTTACAAGGTATTTATCCCTCTTTCAACTTCAGAAAAACTTCCCTCGCTTGGTAAAGAAATAAAACTTTTCATAGTTGAGTCCGTAGCTATGTACGGAGGAAGCACTAGCTACTACGGATTTTTGGCCGAAGAAGAACGCGATATTTTTAATTTGTTAAAAGACGAGGTTCCGGGCGCCGGCGCAAAAAAAGCCTTGGAATATCTTGATAAAATTACCAAGTCGCTGCCGGATTTCAGGCATTCCATAATTCACAAAGATGTCTCAATTCTTACGGGATTGTTCGGATTTACTAAAAAGACTGCTGAGAAAATTATGATCGCACTAAAAGATAAAATTGGGGAAGTGAAAATTTCGGGAACAGAGAAATGGGTTGAAAGAAAAAAAGCATCCACTCCGCAGTCTGAAGCTATCGCGGGACTGGTGGCGCTTGGGTATAAAGAGATGTATGCATACTCGGCGGTTGAAAAAATTTCAGATAATGGCGGGGCGGAACTTTCAGTTGAGGAAATAATACGGCAAGCGTTGAAATATATATAAATTAATAGTTTGATGTTATAGGTGCAAAAAATGGAAGAACAAAATTTTGAAAGGATTGTGTCCGCAGTAAAGACTTCCGAAGAAAACAGGGCGGAAAATACCCTGCGCCCAAAAACTCTGGATGAATTTATAGGCCAGGAAAAGCTCAAGAAAAATCTAAAAATATTTATAGAAGCTTCCAAAAAAAGAAAAGAAAGTCTTGATCATTGCCTTTTCTATGCGCCTCCCGGGCTTGGGAAAACAACTCTTGCGCATATAATAGCAAGGGAAATGGGCGGAAACCTCCGCATGACTTCAGGGCCTGTCTTAGAGCGCGTGGGAGACCTTGCCGCTATACTGACTAATTTGTCTGAAGGAGATATATTTTTCATTGATGAAATACACAGGATGAACCACCTGGTTGAAGAAGCTCTTTATCCGGTTATGGAAGATTTTGAGCTTGACATAATTATCGGCCAGGGGCCTTCCGCAAAAACAATAAAACTCCCGGTTCCAAAATTTACTCTTGTCGGAGCGACAACTCGCGCGGGGCTGCTTTCAAGCCCTTTGAGGGACAGGTTTGGTATAGTCAACCATTTAAACTTTTATGAACACGAGGAACTAAAAAAAATTGTTTTAAGATCTGCAAAAATCATGAAAATTGAAATTGATGAAGGCGGGACAGAGGAAATCGCTTTGCGATCAAGAGGTACCCCGAGAATAGTTAACCGGCTTTTGAAAAGAGTAAGGGATTTTGCTGAAGTTGAAGGACAGGGAAAGATAACGAAGGCAATTGCGCAGAGTGCTCTTGAAGCACTGGAAGTTGATAAGGCAGGCCTTGAAAAGATGGACAGGCTAATCCTAAAAACCATTATTGAAAAATTTTCCGGCGGCCCGGTTGGTGTTGACACTATTGCGGTTGCCGTTTCAGAAGAAGTTGATACTATTACCGATGTGTATGAGCCATTTCTAATCCAGTCCGGTTTTATCGCGCGTACTCCCAGGGGCCGTATGGTTACGACAAATGGTTATACCCACCTTGGTTTAAAACAAACCAATATATCTGCTCAAGAACTCATTAAGTAAACCCCGTTAGAGACTTGCCTCACTGGCAGGCGATCAACGGGTTTCTACCAAATACTGATGACGACATTAGGGGGAAATATAAGAACATCGGTTCATGCTAGATATAGGAATTGACAGAATTCTCTAACGGGGTAAATCTTATGGAAAGATTGCTGCTTCATCACTGCTGCGCTCCCTGTTCGCCGTCTGTTTTGGATATGCTTTCAAAAGATTTTGAGATAAAGAGTTTTTGGTTTAATCCCAACATACAGCCAAAGGATGAGCACGATAAAAGAAAAGAAGCCCTTATTGTTTTTTTAACAGAACAGGGGAAAGAACTGATAAACGGCCCTGATTTTTCAAAAGACAGCTGGATCTGGCAAAATACCAGAAAAAATACTGAACGCTGCAAACTTTGTTATTACCTTAGGTTAAGCCAGACAGCGCTGGAAGCAAAAAGGCTTAACATAAGAAACTTTTCATCAACGCTTTTATCAAGCCCGCATCAAAAGCACGAAGACATAAAATTTATCGCTGAACAAATCGCAAAAGCTGAAAATTTAAATTTTATTTACAGGGATTTCAGGCCTTTTTATTATGACGGCAAAAATAAAATAGCAGAAAAAAAGCTTTACGTTCAGAAATACTGCGGGTGTTCGTTTTCTCTTGAAGAGCAAAAAGAAAAAAAGCAAAAATAATAAGATAAATGACTGCGTTTGCAAAAATATTAATTTTTTTCGGAATAATACTGGTAATTCTTGGAATTATTCTTTTAATCATTCCTAAAGTTCCTTTTTTAGGCAAGCTGCCGGGCGATATTTACATTAAAAAAGAAAAATTTGCTTTTTATTTTCCGCTAGCCACTTGCTTGATCTTAAGTGTTGTAATTTCTTTAATTTTTTGGATTTTTAGGTCAAAATGAAATTTACCATGAAATTTCTGCTAAAAAATAACTTAAATAAAGCCTTTTGGGTTTTTTTATTTTTGGGCTTTTTATTGCCATGTGAACTTTCATCCCAAATTACGGTTCAGCTGTTAAAAGTGAGGATTTTGAAAAATGAACAGGTTGTGAATATTTTCTGTAAAGGAGTATGTTATCTCCATGTTTCAGGAAATACTTATGTCCTTAAAGATAACAGGAGATATATAGTAAAAGCTGAAGATGATAGAATAGTTTTTAGCGGGAGAAGTTTTTCTTCAGATATTGAAATTATACCGAAGGGAGAATCAAGCAGGATTTTAGTAAATAGTAAGGAATATCGAGGTAATATATTTTTAAATTTAGTAAACGGTAAGATTTCAGTAATAAATGAGCTTGATGTTGAAGAATATCTTTACGGGGTTCTTCCAAAAGAGGTCGTAGCATCTTGGCCGGAAGAGTCTTTAAGGGCTCAGGCTGTTATCAGCCGGACATTTGCTCTTAGGAGTCTATCTCTTCATATGAAAGAAGGTTTTAATCTGTGCGATACAACGCTTTGCCAGGTATACGTAGGAGTAGATTCAGAAAATGAAAATACTAATAGAGCAGTCAATGAAACAAGGGGCGAGGTATTGTTTTATAACGGTAAACTTGCGAGCACTTTTTTTCACAGTTCTTGCGGAGGCCATACCGAAAATATTGAAGAAGTATGGGGAGGGACAGCCCCTAAGTATCTGAAAGGACGATCTGTAAAGTATTCTAACGGCTATAAAGTGGATTATTGGAAAAATAAAGTAAGCAAAGATTTTATTACGCAAAGACTTTCTGATAATGGCTATGAAGTTGGATACATTGAAAAAATAAAGATGATAGGAAAAACGGATTCTGGAAGGACAAAGATTCTTAAAATTTACGGGGATAAACAAACTATTGAATTAAACGCGGCGAAATTCCGTGTTTTGGTTGATCCTTGGCATATTAAAAGTACTCTATTTGAAGAAATATCAGAAAAGGGGGATTCTTTTGAATTTTCAGGGCTTGGATGGGGCCATGGCGTAGGCCTTTGCCAGGAAAGCGCAAGAAATATGGCCGATAAGGGTTTTGATTATGAAAAAATACTAAAATATTTTTATCCAGGAACATATCTTGCTAAGTGGGATGAAGAGGAACAATAAATAAATGATTGCAGAAGAAGTTATCTCAAACAAATTAACGGAATATTCATTTGAAGTGCCGAGAGAACTTATTGCTCAAAAACCTGTTGAACAGCGCGATAATTCAAGGCTGTTAGCGCTTGATAAAAAAACAGGGGAAATCCGCCATCTTTTTTTTAAAGATATACTGGATTATTTGAATCCGGGCGATTGTCTAATTCTCAACAAAACAAAAGTAATCCCTTCAAGAATTTACGGAAAAAAAGAAACCGGCGGAAAAGTTGAAATTTTATTTATTGAACCAAAATCTCAAATGATAGCCGGAAAATATCTTGCATTGGTAAAGCCGTTTATTGCGCCTGGGAAAAAGATTCTGTTAGGTGATAAATATTCAGTAAAAATAATTAGCTATATGCCGAGCGGCGAAGCTCTAATTGAGATTGACAAAAATTGTGTTGAAGAACTTATTGAAAAGTTTGGGGCTATGCCTCTTCCTCCTTACATAAAGCGGGCCGAATCAGATAACTTAAAGGAATTTGACAAAGAAAGGTATCAGACCGTGTACGCTAAAGAAACAGGCTCAATTGCTGCTCCGACAGCCGGGCTTCATTTTACAAATGAGCTTATTGAAAAAATTAAACAAAAAGGCGTCAAAATCGCTGAAATAATTTTGCATGTCGGTCGTGGAACTTTTAAATTAATTGATTCCGAAGATATTTCAAAGCATATGATGCTTCCTGAATATTATGAAATTGACGAAAATGCTTCCGGAATAATAAACAATGCCATTGATGGAGGGAAAAAAGTGTTCGCCTGCGGTACGACAGCTGTTCGGGCAATAGAATCAAGCGCAAAAAAAGTAAACGGCAGTTTTAAGGTTATGCCGTCAAACAATTTTACAAATATTTTTATTCATCCCGGATATGAATTTAAGGTAATTGACGCGATTTTAACAAATTTACATTTGCCAAAATCAACACCGCTTATGATGGTTTGCGCGTTTGCCGGAAAAGAAGCCATATTTAGATCTTATAAAGAAGCCATAGAAAAGAAATATAGATTTTTTTCTTACGGCGATGCGATGCTTATTATTTAGCGTATAGCGTGTAGCGCCGCCCGCCCGTGGCGGGGCAGGGATAGCGTATAGTTAAAGACAGGAGAATTTTATCAATGCCGTTTTCTATACCCTAAACGCTATTCACTATACGCTAATAGAAGAGGTATAACGGTGAATGAACATGAACTTGTAAAAAAAGTAATGGAAAGCCCGGATGTGAAAGCATACCTTAAAGCCGCAGATGACAATTTTGTGGCAATGGGATATAAAGAGCACGGATTTCGCCATGCTGAGCTGACCTCAAATATTGCCGGAAATGTCCTAAAATTTCTGGATTACCCTCAAAAAGATATTGAAATAGCAATGATCGCCGGATATCTTCACGATATAGGAAATTCTATATCATGCGAAGACCACGCGCAAAACGGCGCTATTTTAAGCCTTGAAATTTTAGAAAAGATAGGATTTTCTTATCAGGATATATTTCCGATAATAAGCGCGATAGGAAGCCACGAAGATAAGGATGCCGATGTTACGGGGCATGTCCTGGCGGCTGTTATATTAGGAGATAAAACTGATGTTCACCATACAAGGGTGCGTTCTAACGATCTAGCGTCGTTAGATACCCATGGAAGAGTAAATTATGCCTGCCAAAGAGCTTTTTTAAGGGTAATGAAAGAAACAAGAGTGATCGCACTTGAGCTTACTATTGACACTAAAATATGTCCGGTTATGGAATATTTTGAGATATTTTTATCCCGCACTAATTTCTGCAGAAAGGCTAGCCAAGCATTAGACTGCGAATTCCATCTTTTTATCAACAAAGACAAATTTTTATGACTCAAGAATATTTTAAATTAATAAAAAAATCAAAAGAATGTTTGGGCCGTGTCGGCGAACTCAAAACTGCGCATGGGACAGTTCATACGCCGGTATTTATGCCGGTCGGAACACAAGGTTCAGTTAAAACTATTTCAAACGAAGATTTAAAAATTGCCAATGCAGAAATAATCCTCGGGAACTCATACCATCTTTATTTAAGGCCCGGCGTTGAAATAATAGATCAAGCGGGCGGGTTGGGCAAGTTTATTGGATGGGACAAGGCAACTTTAACGGATTCAGGGGGATACCAGATTTTTAGTTTAACAACATTAAGGCGAATGAATTCGGAAGGAGTGGAATTTCAGTCCCATATTGACGGCACAAAACATTTTTTTACTCCGGAAAAATCTATGGAAGTTCAAAAAAAGATCGGAGCTGATATAATCATGTGTTTTGATGAGTGCCCGCCATATCCCTGCACTCATGATTATGCAAAGCGGTCAATGGAGTTAAGCGTTATTTGGGCGCAAAGGTGCAAGAAAAGATTCATGGAATTAGAAAAGCAACAGCCGAAAAAACAGCTTCTTTTTGGTATCATTCAGGGATCAGTTTATGAGGATTTAAGGCGCGAAAGTGCTTTAAAAACTATAGATATTTCTTTTCCCGGTTATGCTCTTGGAGGCCTTTCAGTAGGTGAACCAAAAGAAGAGATGATAGAGGTTTTAAACAACACAACGGGCCTTCTTCCTGAAGAAAAGCCTCGTTACCTTATGGGTGTGGGAACACCGGGAGATATATGGGAAGCGGTTGAGCGAGGCATAGATATGTTTGATTGCGTTCTGCCTACCCGAAACGGAAGAAACGGACAAGCTTTTACTGCCGGAGGGAAAGTAAATATAAAAAATGCCGAATATGTAAAAGATTTTGGCCCATTGGATGCTTCTTGTGATTGTCCAACATGCAAAGGATACTCAAGGGCATATTTGAACCATTTGTTTAAGGCTCAAGAGATTTTAGTTCTAAGGCTTTTGTCTTTACATAACATTTATTTTATGATAAAATTACTCTCTAAAATTCGAGAATCTTTGATGAAAGACACTTTTAAAAAGGCAAAAAAAGAGTTTTTGTCAGGTTATTTAAGCCAAAAATAAAACGAAAAGGGGAGAAAAAAATGAGCAAAATTAGTTTAAAATCCTCATTGTTTTTAGTTTTTTCGCTTGCATCAAATCTTCATGCTGCTGATCCGCAACAGGCAAATGCTATAAGCAGTTTTATGCCGCTTGTCGTCATCTTTGTCATTTTCTACTTTTTTCTTATCAGACCGCAGCAGAAAAAAGCAAAAGATCACCAGAAAATGATCAATGAACTGCAAAAAGACGATAAAGTTATTACTGCCGGCGGGATGTTCGGCGTGGTTTCATCGGTAAAAGGTGAAATAGTTGAAGTTAAAATCGCCGAAAATGTAAAAGTTCAGATCTCTAAGGGGTCTATCAGCGTGGTTTTGCCTCCTGAAGGACAAAATCAAGTTGTAACACCCGAAATAGTCAAGTAAAATAGCAATCAATGAAAGATATTCATAATTATTCTGGTATAACCCTTGAAAAAGTAAAGAAAAATCAGCTGGCAAATAATTTTATCACGGCAGCTAATGAGTATCTTGGCGCCGTGGGCTATACTGAACACGGCTTTAGGCATGTCAGCCTTGTTGCTTCGGTTGCGCATAATACCCTTACTCATTTGAACTTTCCTGAACCTTTACCGGAACTTGCCGGAATTGCGGGATATTTGCACGATATCGGAAACGTTGTTAATAGGCAGGACCATGGCCAGTCGGCAGCATTAATAGCGATGAAAATCCTAAGCCAGATGGGCGCGACTGCCGATGAAATCGCGATGATAATTTCTGCTATAGGAAACCATGAGGAAGAAATCGGCGAGCCGGTAAATCCTATAGCTGCAGCACTGATTTTAGCCGATAAATCAGATGTGCACAAAACTCGTGTAAGAAACCCCAGCATGATAGGGGCAGACATACACGACAGGGTAAATTATGCTGCGGAACGATCTTTTTTAAAAGTTGACGGAAGAAAAAAAGTTATAACTTTGGATTTGACCATAGACACAAAGATTTCACAAGTAATGGAATATTTTGAGATATTTATGTCGCGCATGATTATGTGCCGGCGCGCGGCAAAATTTTTGGGCTGCAATTTTGAATTAATAGTTAACGAAAGGAAGCTGCTATAATATATGACTATTCCTGACATTCAGAAACTTTTAACAGAAAAAAAGTTTCTTTTTGTTTTTGCAATAATAGTTTCTTTTATTGTTATTTTCCACCGTCTCGGTGAAATGCCCTTGGCCGGAGATGACTGCTATTATTCAGGCGTTGCCAGGGAAATGGCAAGGACCGGAGATTATCTAACGCCAAGAAATGCATTTGGGCCGGATTTCCATACGTCTAAACCTCCTGTGCTTTACTGGCTGAACGCTTTTTCAGGAAAGATCTTTGGATTTAATGCGTTTGCAATGAAGCTTCCGTCTGCGATTTTGTGTTTTCTCTGTGTTTTAGCTGTTCTTTTTTTTGCTGACAGATATTTTAATTATTATACGGCTTTTTTTTCGGCATTGATTTTAACTTTTACTCAGCAATATCTTTATCATGCTAGAAGCGCAGTGACTGATGGGCCGTTTGCCGTATTTTTTTCTTTGACGCTAATTTTTTTCTGGATGGCCCGGTCAGAAAAGAAAAATATATATTTTTATCTTATGGGATTTTGTGCAGGGTTAGCAGTTATGACCCGCCAGATTCCGGGTTTATTTGTTTTTGCGGTAATAATTTTAGCTATTTTACTGTTAAAAGAATTTAAGATACTTTTAAATCCTCATTTTTACTTTGGTTTAATGTTGGCGGTTGCAGTAATAGCTCCTTGGCATATCATAATGTATTTAAAGTACAAAAAAGCTTTCTTGGACCAGTATTTAAGCGTTGCTTTAATGACCGGCATAAAAGGATATCCTGCGACTTATTCGGGCAATCCTTCGTTAAATCCTTGGTATGCTTATTTTGAGATTTTAGTTTCAAACTACTGGCCTTGGCTTCCGTTTTTAATTATTGGAATATATAAATGGATTAAAAGTTTTTCAAGTATAGACATAGAATCAAGGAAAAAAATAATCTTTGTTCTTTTGTGGGCGTTTGTTCCTTTTTTGATGTTTCAAGCGGCTAAAGTTAAACAGTATCACTATATTGTGCCGCTTTATGTCCCTTTTGCTTTAATAAGCGCAGCAGCTTTTGAGGGTTTTAAGTTTAATATTAAAATAAAATCAGCTTTTTGGCTGATAATAATTACAACTCTTTTGAGTGTTTCTTATTTATTTTATCCTATTATTCCCAAGACGCTTGATTCCAGAGAATATTTGAAGAACATGCAGTTCTTGGAAGAAGCTAAAAGAATTGACGGAGATATTATAGCGCTAAACAAATGGTTTTCGTATTACAATAACTTTTTGTGGTTTTATGCTGATAAAAGACTGGTCAAAAACACCCCTGAAGAAATAGTTGATAAAATTAAGTCCCAAAACAAATATAATTTTGTTATGTCAAAAGAAATGTTTAAAAAAATGCATCCGCTATTTTTGAACAAACCTCTAAATATCATAAAAGAAACAGAAGAAACAGTTTTATTTTCTGTTAATTGAAAGGAGAATGATTATGTCTAAGACGAAACTTAAAGCGCTTGTTGCCGTACTTGTGCTTGTGCTTGCGGGATATTTTATTTATCCGACTTTTGAATGGTATCGAATGAGCCCGTCCGAGCGAAGCCAGCTTGAGAAAGAGAAAGATAAGATGGTCGGGAAAGTTCTAAACTTAGGTCTTGATCTTCGCGGCGGAACTCATCTTTTGCTTGAGCTTGACGCTTCCAAACTTGACGAAGGAGCAAATATTAAGGATGCGGTTGATCGCGCAATAGAAATTATCCGTAACAGAATTGACCAGTTCGGCGTATCCGAGCCTTTAATAGCAAGACAAGGTGAACGCTGGATAGTGGTTCAACTGCCGGGCATCAAAGATCCCGCCAGAGCCAAAGAGCTTATAGGCAAAACCGCCATGCTTGAGTTTCGTCTTGTGGATGAGGGAAGAACAATCGGCGACATACAAGAAAAACTTCGCGCAAAAAATGCGACTATGGATGAAATCCAGAAATACCCCGAAATTATTAAAATGATTCCTAAAGGTTTTTCAATTTTTCAAGGAAAAGAACAGCAATATTATCTTTTAAAATCAACTCCGGAAATAACGGGCGCTTATCTTGTAAACGCTAAAGTTCAGTTGGGAGGGGAGTTTGGATATCCTCACGTTTCGCTTGAATTTAATAAGGAAGGCGGAAGAATATTTTCTGATGTAACCGAAAGAAACATTGAAAGAAACCTGGCGATAGTATTGGACGGCATAGTTCAGTCTGCTCCGGTTATTAGGTCGCGTATCCCTGATGGGAAAGCAGTTATTGAAGGAAACTTTACTGCCGAAGAAGCAAGGCTTCTTGCAACAGTGCTTAGAGCAGGTGCGCTTCCTGCCCCTGTACATGTAATTGAAGAAAGAACCGTTGGCCCGACTCTTGGAGACGATTCTATTAGAACGGGTGTAACATCGGCGGTAATAGGAACCCTTTTGGTGCTATTTTTTATGATTATATATTACCGGTTTGAAGGATTGGTTGCCGATCTGGCTCTCATAGTAAACCTTTTTGTGCTTATTGGGGTTATGGCTTATTTTCATTTTACGCTTACCTTACCGGGTATAGCAGGTATAGTTTTGACATTGGCGATGGCTGTAGATGCTAATGTTTTAATTTTAGAGCGTATTCGCGAAGAACTTGCGGTAGGAAAAACCGCGCATCTTGCAGTTGATGCCGGCTACCAAAGGGCGTTTTCAACAATATTGGATTCAAATTTGACTACGCTTATCGCTGCCGTGTTTCTTTTTCAGTTCGGAACAGGGCCAATAAAAGGATTTGCTGTAACTCTTACGATCGGTTTAGTTATAAGCATGTTCACCGCTATTACACTTACAAAAATGACATATGATTTTCTTTTTGAACAAGGATTTATACATAAAATTAAGTTTTAAGGGAGGAATTTGTGCAATTTAAGTTTCTACATAACACAAATATTGATTTTATCGGTAAGAGGCATCTGTTTTTTATTATTTCCGCGATTTTAGTTCTTATAGGGGCAGCGTCTCTAATAATTAAAGGGCCGAATTACGGTATTGATTTTTCCGGCGGTATCCTTATGCAGGTGGGATTTGAACAGCAGTTAAATATGGCTGATGTCAGGTCAGCGCTTGATTCTGCAGGAATAAAAAGCGTTGAATTGCAGAGTTCACGTGATAAAACAGGAAAAACTTCAGTTATTATCCGTGTAAAAAAATCTGATGTTAATGAAGATGAATTTGCAAAGAAGGTAACCGAATCTTTTTCTGCGAAGTTTGCCAAAAATCCGTTTGATGTTGAACGGACGGAATATGTAGGACCTGCGGTTGGAAAACATTTAAGCAAACAAGCTTTCTATGCGTTGATATTTGCTTTTCTTGGTATTATTGTTTATGTCGGTATTCGTTTTCATGCCGGTATATGGGGAATGGCAGGAGTTATCGGTATTATGCATGATGTTTTCGTGATTTTCGGATTATTTTCTCTTTTTGGCAAGGAAATAACTCTTACAGTTATTGCCGCACTTTTAACCATAGCAGGTTATTCTATAAACGATACCATTGTAGTTTTTGACCGTATTCGGGAAAACCTGAAATATCTTGCAAAAGAAAACCTTAAGTCAATAATGAACAAAAGCATCAATCAAACACTTTCGAGAACCATAATAACTTCGTTAACCGTTTTTATTGTAGTGGTAGTCCTTTTTTTCGTAGGGGGCGAGGTTTTGCACGATTTTGCTTTTGCGATGATTTTGGGAGTAGTAATAGGGACCTATTCGTCTATTTATGTGTGTTCGGCTCTTGTTTATGAATGGGAAGAAGGAAAAAAGAAAAGACTGCAGTATGCCATGAGTTCCATGAAAGGGTATAAAAAGGCCTGAAACTCAATGAAAAAGATCAAAAAATTCAAGATAAATTTAAGAAGCAGGGAGATAATAAGACTGCTCAAAAAAACAACTAAAATCCAGGAAATAAATTCTGAAATAGAAGAAAAAGTTGAAACAGAATCTAAGCGATACCAGAAATTTATTACTCCTGCTGCGATATATGAGACTATTCCAAAAGAAAAATTTCCTAAAGAAGTGCTAGTTTCTCAGCCTGAAAATTGGGTGGCTGCAACTGCTTATTTCGTAACTGTTGGAGAAAAAATAGAAAACGAGCTTAAGGATATACGTGACCGAAAAGATATGGCCGGAGAATCAATTGCTCATTCAATTGCCCTTGAAGGTGTTGAGCAGTCTTTAAACTTTATTGAAAGGTTAATCAGAGAAGAAGCGCTGAGCGAAGACTGCGAAATATCAAAAAGTAATAATGTGGATTCCAAAAAACTCTTTCCCAAAATGTTTGAAATTGTATCCGGCGAGAAAGTCGGTATAAATATTTCGGAAAAAGGTGTTTTAAATCCCATTTATTCTTCCTGCGGAATTATTTACAGGACACCAATAAAAAAGGGGAAAAGATAATTAAGCCTGCCTATGCCTTTTAGTTGAAAGGCATCAAAAATATTTTCAAATCAATTCAAACTAAACTTTATTGAAAAAGGCATTTTAATGATATTTATATATGATTTACTTTTTATTATTTTTTTTGTACCAGTATCTGCGTATTTTATTATTAAAAATATTAAAAACTTGAAAAAGGAAGTTTTTTATAAATTGGAAGAAAGACTGGGTATTTGGAATTTTAGAAAAATCATATTTGAAAAGGATGTTGTATGGTTCCACTGTGCTTCAATAGGAGAGGTTAGGGCAGTTGAGCCTTTGATAAGTAAGCTAAAAGAAAATATTACTATATTAACAACAATGACTGTTTCTGGAAGAGAATATGCTGAAAATAGAAAGATTGCCGATTTTGTTTTCTTTGTGCCGGTTGATTTTTCTTTTTTTATCAAAAAGGTTCTAAGAAAGATTAGACTAAAGACTCTATTTTTAGTTGAAACTGAATTGTGGCCAGCTCTAATACTAGAAGTAAAACGGCATAAAGCAAAAATTGCAATTATTAATGGAAGGATGTCTATAAAGACGTATTATTTTTATAAGCTGGTTAAATTTTTCTTTAAAAGGATTTTTGAAAATATTGATATTATTTGTGCAAGATCTTCCGAAGATGCTCAAAGATTTAAAAATTTAGGTTGCGATGAAAAGAAGATATTTGTAACAGGTAATATTAAGTATGATAGAGATTTGGCAGCACCTTCTTTTTCAAGAAATGAGGTTAATATTTCTAATTCAGATATAATTCTTGTCGCAGGAAGTACAAAGCAAGGAGAAGAAAAAATAGTTGTAAATGTGTGGAAATTATTAAGGAACAGATTCAATAATTTAAAACTAGTATTGGCTCCAAGGTATATTTCCAGGATAAATGAGATAGGAAAATATTTGAAATATAAAGGAATAAGTTATTCTTTATATTCTTCAAAGAGTTTTCACGATTTTGATTGTTTGCTGGTAGATACTTTTGGCGATCTAATGAAGTTTTATTCTATAGCTGACCTTGTCTTTGTCGGAGGATCTCTTGCAAATAAAGGAGGACAGAACCCTATAGAGCCAGCAAGTTTTTCAAAAGCAATTTTATTTGGCCCTCATATGGAAAACTTCTCTAATGAAGCGAATTTATTGATAGAAAAAGGTGGCGGATTCGTAGTGAGAGATGAAACAGAACTTTTCAAAAAAGCTGAAGAGCTTTTATCCGATAAAGGACTTTTAATTGAATCTGGAAAGAAAGCTAACGAGTGCGTTATTGAGCAAAAAGGAGCGCTTAAAAATATTATGGGAGTGATTCTGCCGCTTCTAAAATAATATATGACAAAATTGTTATCCTTTATCGGTTATATTTTAATAAGTTTTATTGGAAGAACTCTGCGTATAAGAGAAGTGAACAGCCAAGAAGGGTGGAAAAGACCACCTCATTCAGGATTTGCTTTTGCATTTTGGCACGGAGAACAGCTAATTCCTTTCTTCTACCATAGAAAACAAAAAGTCACTGTCATGTCATCTTTTTCAAAAGACGGAGAAATTCAGAAAGGAATTCTAAGACGGTTTGGTTATATGCCTGTCCGGGGCTCATCTACTAAACGCGCTGAGAGATCTTTAGTGGAAATGATAATTAATGTAAAAAAAGGTCATTCAGCTGCGTTTGCAGTTGATGGAGGAAAAGGTCCTTATAAAAAAGTTAAATCTGGCATAATATTTCTTGCACAAAAAACGGGATTGCCAATTATTCCGGTAAGTTCTGCTGCAAAAAGAAGAGTTATATTTGAAAAAGCCTGGGATAAATATGAACGGCCTAAACTTTTTTCTCAAGCAGTAATAGCATACGGAAATCCAATTTTAGTCAAAAAAAATGATAATATTGATGAAAAAACACTATTGATTGAAGATGAGCTTAATAAATTATCAGAATTTACTCACAAATATTACTGGTTAAATAATTTAGCGGAATATCTTAAAAAGCACCCAAAACCAAAAATTTTGATTATCCAACCTTCAAGAATAGGAGATATTGTTTTTTCTTTGCCTACGGTTGCTGCCATAAGAAAAGAATATCCTCATGCTTGGATAGGTTATTTTGTTGACGAGCGATGCGCACCTTTATTGGAAGGAAACAGTGATATAGATGAAGTAATAGTATGGAAAAAGAAAGATATATCTTTAGGTTATTTTATTAAAATGTATCAATATTTTCGTTCTAAAAACATTGATTTAAGTATAGATCTTCACGGCCTTTCTAGGTCGGCCATAATGGTTTTATTTGCTGGTGCTAAATTTAGAATTGCTTCAAGCTCAACTAATGGGATGAGGGAATTATCTTGGTTTTTTTCTAAAGAAATAAAATCTACAAATAATGATGCTCATAGTATCGAACGAAATCTTGAAGTGGCCAAATATCTTAAATGTAAATCAAAGGGTTTGGAGTTTAGTATATTTATTCCTGAAGAAGTAAAAAATAAAATTCAAAATATTTTTGCCGTAAATAAAATAACAAGTGAAAAACCTATTATAGCTATCCATCCCGGTGGCGGCTGGATTTCAAGAAGATGGTTCCCTGAAAGATATTCCGAGCTTATTAATAGATTAATTAATGAATTAAATGCTCAGGTTATTATGGTTGGAGGAAAAGAGGGCGGCGCAGGTGAAAAAGGATTAAATGAAGAGATTATTTCAAATGTCAAGGGCAAGGTTTTAGATTTAACTGACCAACTAAATTTGAAGGAGCTGGCAGCTCTTTTAAGCAAAGTAAATATTTTTGTGGCAAATGAAGCTGGCCCTATGCATATAGCTAATGCTTTAAATATGCCTTCAATTGCAATACTTGGACCAACAAATGCAAAAAGAACAGGCCCTTTTGGAAATAAAACAATAGTAATTCAGCATAAAGTAGAATGTCAGCCTTGTAGAAAACGAAACTGTAAAAATAAAAAGTGTATGGAATTAATCTCTATAGAAGAAGTCTTTCAAGCAATAAAGCAGCAACTTAATAAAGTCCGCGCAGAGAATTAATTTATAGCTTAATATTTTTCTTAAAATATATGAAAATATTGATTATTAAAACAAGTTCAATGGGAGATATAATTCATTCAAATCCTACGCTTACTGCGTTAAGGAAGCTATATCCAAGCGCTAAGATTTTTTGGCTAATTTTTGATATTTGGTCTGATATATTAGATCTTTTCCCTCAAGTTGATGAAAAAATAGTATGGAATAGAAAAAGCGGATTTAAACTGAAAGAACTTATAAGAATAATTAGAAAAGTCAGACAAGAAAAATTTGACCTTATCATTGATTTACAGGGGCTCTTAAAGACTGCCCTTATTCCATTTTTTTCCGGAGCTAAAAAAAAGTTGGGCGTTCCAGGAATGAAAGAACTTAGCTGGCTATTTTATAAAGAAGTATTTCCTGAGAAGAGATCTATGAATTCAGTTTTTCGATCACTGGAAGTTGTTCGTTTTTTATCTTCAAGAAATTTTGAACCAAAATTTAATATTTTAATAAATGACAATATTAAACAAAAGGCCAGTGACATATTAAAAGAAGAAGGAATTAATGACTCTGATCAACTTATAGGAATTGCTCCTTTAACTCGAGGTAAGGCAAAGCAATGGCCTATTAAATATTTTGAACAACTAATCAGAATGATAAATTCAAATTATCCGAATTATAAAGTTATTATTTTAGGAGATAAAAAAGCACCTTTAGATTTTTCAAATAATAATAATGTTGTAGATTTATCTCAAAAAACCGATCTCAAAACTTTAGCGGCAATTTTATCAAAGTGTTGCATAGTTGTTGGACCAGATACGGGGCCAGTACATCTTGCGTCTGCTTTAGGGATTCCTGTTGTTGCCATATTTGGCGGTTCAGACGTTAAAGAAACTTCTCCGATAGCAAAAAATGCTTCTATTTTAAGCCATGATTTTCAATGTTCTCCATGCAGAAAAAGACCTCTATGCAAAAATATTGACTGTCTTATAGATATTAAACCCGAAGAAGTTTTGAAAGCCGTAGAAAAATGGATAAAATAATATTTTTTCATATGAATCAATTGGGAGATATGATGTTTAGCCTGCCGGTTCTTGAAGCCGCAAGAAGAGAGTGGCCGGATACTAAATTAGCAAGCTATATAAGAAAAGATCTCATGCCTATTTTAGAGGCAACCGGATTTGTTAATCAGTTGATAGAAAAAGAAGAGAAAGGTTTTTTTGAAAAAGTTGGAGTTATATCACAACTAAGAAAGGAAAAATATTCTAAGGCAGTCCTTTTTTCTGAATCTCCAATATCTCTTTTATTGAGTTTTCTTTCTGATATCCCAGAAAGGATTGGTTTCAAAACTGCTTCCTTAAAAATGTTGTTAACAAGCAAAGCTGAGAAATTCGGAGTACCTTCTTTATCTAATAATTTGAAATTGGGGATTAAAGTCGGATTAAAAGAAATAAAAGAAAACTATGTCAATCTGATAAAGATCCCCAAAAATATTATTGATAAAGTTGAAATATGGATTCAAGAAAATAAAATTGAAAAATCAAGACTTGTAATTATTTCGCCAGGAACCAGTAAAAGAAGAAAAGAAAAGTCTTGGCAGAAAGAAAAGTGGACTAAGCTGATAAATTTATTAGTTGATAGAAAATATTGTCCTGTTTTAATAGGGTCTCCGAGTGAAAAAGATCAGCTTAGTAAATTAATAGAAAAAAACGATGAAAAAGTAGGATTATTTACTGATTTTGGAATATTGTCTTTAGCAGGAATTATTTCAAAGGCTAAATTATTTATTGGCGTGGATTCAGGGCCAATGCATCTTGCGGCATCTCTCCGTATTCCTGTTATAGCCTTGTTCGGATCTACTGACCCAAATCAAGTAGGACCTCAACCTTTAGAAAGCCACACTGTAGTAAAACAAAGCAATATGTCCGAAATAGAAGTTGATGAAGTCTGGCAGAAATTTCTGGAAAAATATGATTGAAAATCTTTTAGTGTATGCTAACTATATGTTTGCTATTTTGATGCCGTTTAGTCATATATGGGGATATCTTTCAGTTTCATTTGGAATAATATTTTTATGGAATTTTTATAAAAGAATAGAAAAGGAAAAATTATTCTATATTTTGATCATTTTCATAGTTTACGGGCTCATTATTAATTTGTTTTCAGGACAGCCAAATGTCGGCTATATGACTTTAATTGGGTATTTCAGCCACTGGCTTTTACCATTTGTTTTGGGATACGGAATATTAAAAGCCGGATATTTTAGAAATATAATTTGGGGTTATTTTACGGTTTTTGGGGTAATTGTTGGTATTTCTATTATGGCTTATTTTGGACTTTTTTCGCCTCAATTCCTTAAGGGATTTTATTCGGAAGGCCTGGTATACGATGGGCTGCTCAGAGGACTTCGCAGTCATATAGCGTTAGCTGCCCTTTGCCTTTTTGCTTCATTTTTTTTCCTAGCACAGGGATTAATTAGAAAGGACATTTCCGTTAAAACAAGAATATTCTTTTTTTCATTATTTTTGTTCTTTAACTTTGCAATTTTACTTACAGGATCAAGAGGATATTATATTGCGGCATTTATTTCTTATTTCTCTTTCTCTGTATTTTGGACATTAAAAACAAAAAATTGGAAAATATTTTTACTAAGCTTTTTTTCATTGTCACTTATTGCTATTTGTTCGTACCTGTTTGTTCCTGTGGTTAAGGAAAGAATTTATAAAACCACTTCGAGCGATTTAAATATACAAGAAAGAATTTCTCTTTACAAAGTTGCATTACAAGAAATAACTTCAAGGCCTTTTTTGGGATACGGTCCGGGGCAGGGCATTAAACAGCAGAAATATTTTGATATGTTGCCTGATAATTTGAAGAAAGTTGGGCGCCATCCTCATCTTCATTCATTTTATTTAAATTTTACTGCCGATTTCGGTTTAGTGGGATTGCTTATTTTCGCAGCTATCGCATATTTTATTTTTACTGGCCTCATTAAAACATTTCGTTCAACGGATTTGTTTCTAGCGGCGATAGCAATAGGAGTATTTTGGGGATTTATAGGGATATTTATAGGCGATTCTTTTGATACTCTTTTAGGCGGACCGGGGGTGGCTATGGAGCTTTTTTGGTTTCTTGGCCTTATTTTTTCACAATCGAGGAATAGTTTATGCAAATCAGCGGAGCAACAATAATAAGAAACGGCGTTAAATTAGGATACCCTTTTGCAGAATCGATTAAATCAATTTTGCCTATATGTTCAGAGTTCATTGTTTGTGTAGGGAATTCAGACGATGGTACCAGAGAAAAAGTCGAGGCAATAAATGATAAAAAAATAAAAATTATTGATACAACCTGGGATGAAAAAAAACGTTTAGGCGGCGAAATTCTTTCCGAACAGACCAATATTGCGCTTTCAAAATGTTTCGGTGATTGGATATTTTATATTCAGTCAGATGAGGTGGTAAATGAAAAAGATTATGATAAAATAGTATCTGCTATCGAAAAAGCGGAAACTAAGAATTTTGTTGATGGCATAATATTTAACTACCTTCATTTCTATGGGAGTTATTCAACAATTCAGACCGGAAGAAACTGGTATAAACAGGAAGTGCGTTTAGTAAGAAATTTCAGAGGCATCGTATCTCATGGAGATGCGCAAGGTTTTAGAAAAGAAAGAAGAAAACTCTGTGTAATCGAAAGCGGAGCAAGAATTTATCATTATTGTTGGGCTCGACCACCTGAAGTTATGGCGAAAAAAATTAAAGATTTCCATAAACTTTGGCATGAAGATAAATGGTTGAATAATAATTGTCTTGACAAAGATGTATGTGATTATTTTTCAGATCTAGGGAATCTAAAAAATTTTATTGGAGAACATCCTTATGTTATGAAGGAATTTATTAAGAATGACTCTTCGGCTTTTATAGAACAATGTAGAAAAAGATATTTATCAGAAAGGAATTTTATAAAAGCGATAAAAGATTTTATGCGTTCTTATCCTTTTGGGATTGAGTTTGGAAGGCATAAAAACTTCAGGCTGATAAAATTGTGAGGCGGAAATGGCTAATTTTGTTAGATACAAGAAACTATTCAGACTTTATGAATTTATTCAACCGCATTTAAAGTATTCTTTACCGGTTGAAAAAGAGCTTCCGGGAAAAAAGGTTCTAGTGATAGCTCCTCATCCTGATGATGAAACGATAGGCTGCGGTGGAACGATTTATAAACACATCAATTCCGGCGGAAGTGCCGAAGTTTTGTATTGCACCCTCGATTCTGATATCAGATTTAAGGAAGCGATGAATGCTGCGTCAGTGATAGGTTTTTCAAATAAACATTTCTTAAAATATCAGGTTGAATCCCTTGCAAAACAGCATAATTTAGCCGATAAGTTTTATTCCCTATTTAAGAAAATTGATCCGGATATCGTTTTTGTTCCATTTTGGTTTGATAATCATACCGACCACAGAGCAGTAAACAGTGCTTTAAGGAAAGTGGCAAAAAGGAAAACTTTCAACTTTATGATATATTCATATCCCGTATGGTTTCCGCTATATCCTAATGTTTTAATTGATATTGGAGATGTTTGGGAAAAGAAAAAGGAAGCTATACAATGTTATCCTTCCCAGCTCGCCACAAGGGACTACGTCAAAATGAGCCATTCTTTGGGACAATATTGGGCAGAAGTAAAAGGAAGGGGGTTGGAAGTAGTAGAAAGTTTCTTTAGAGCAAGTTTTTCTGAGTACGTGTCGCTTGGCAAAAAGATGGGAATCTGAAATCTAAAACTTTACAATACATTTGTAAATTGATATATTCTCTATTAATTTTGTCAAAACCAAGCGGAGATAAGGAGTTAAAAAATGGCAAAGATTAGCAAAGTTGTAGGAAGGGAAATTATTGATTCCCGCGGCAACCCGACGATTGAGGCAGATATTATTCTTGATAACGGCATAATGGGGCGGGCGGCGGTGCCTTCGGGAGCATCAACCGGAGAAAGGGAAGCGCTTGAGCTGAGAGACGGCGACAAAAAAAGATACTTAGGAAAAGGCGTATTAAAAGCGGCTGAAAATATAAACAAAAAAATTGCTCCTGCTATTTTGAGCATGGAAATTAGTGATCAAAAGAAAATTGATGAAAAAATGATTGCTTTAGACGGCACTGATTTTAAAAGTAATCTGGGGGCGAACGCAATTTTGGGCGTTTCTTTGGCTTGCGCAAGAGCTGGTGCGATAGATAAGAATATGCCTCTTTATGAATATATCCGGCAGGTATTTGGAATTAAATCTTCGGATTATATTCTACCGGTCCCGCTGATGAATATATTGAACGGCGGTGCGCATGCTGACAATAATGTTGACCTCCAGGAGTTTATGATAGCCCCCGTAGGGACTTCTTCTTTCAGAGATGCTTTACGTATGGGGGCTGAAATATTTCATAATTTAAAAAATGTTTTGAAGAAAAAAGGGTATGCTACCAGCGTGGGCGATGAAGGCGGTTTTGCGCCTAATTTACAATCTAATGAAGAAGCTCTTTGTCTTATTGAAGAAGCGGTCAAAACTGCGGGGTATGCTATAGGCAAAGATGTTCTTTTTGCATTGGATGTTGCAGCTAATGAGCTTTACGAGGGTGGAAAATATAATCTTGAAGGCGAGCAGGAAAACAAGGTAAAAAATTCGGCTGAAATGGTTGAATTTTATTCAAAGCTGGCAAACAAATACCCGATTATTTCTATAGAAGACGGGCTTAGCGAGAAAGATTGGGACGGGTGGGAAGTGTTAACGGAAAGATTAGGTAAAAAAATACAGCTTGTCGGAGATGATATTTTTGTAACAAATACAAAAATATTTTCAGAAGGAATAAAAAAGGGAATAGGAAACTCAATTTTAATTAAAGTAAATCAAATCGGATCATTATCTGAGACAGTTGCTGCGGTTCAAATGGCGTATAACGCAAAATATACCGCAATTATCTCCCACCGGTCAGGAGAAACGGAAGATGTCTTTATTGCTGATTTGGCGGTAGCCCTGAATGCCGGACAGATTAAGACCGGGTCCGCGTCTCGTACCGACAGAATCTGTAAATATAACCAACTTTTAAGAATTGAAGAGCAATTAGGAAATAAAGCGAAGTTTTTAGGGCGAAAAGTATTTAATAAATAAAATTTGCCAGTAAAATGATATTTTTAAGGAATACTTTTTTTTGTTATGAAAATGTTTTATTCACAAAAAGTTCCCGTTGTTATAGCGGTTATAATAATTTTGATATTTCTTGTCGGGAATAACAATTTCAGAAATCTTATCCGTCAATATCAGGAAATATACAGGCTGAAACAAGAACGTTTTGAAATTGAAAAAAAGAATGCTAAGCTTAAAAGGGAGATTTATCTTTTAGAAAAAGAAGGTTCATACATTGAAAATATTGCAAGACGAGAACTTGGCGTTATTTCAAAAGACGAGGTAGAATACAGGTTTAGAAAATAGCAGGGATAAGTTGTAAGGGGTAAGAATTAAGTCAAGGCAAGTCGTAAAATCTTTTTTGTTCTTTACTTAATCCTTACCGCTTATCCCTTATCACTTTTTAAAACCGGGGTTTACAAAACTAAAAAAAGTGTATAAAATAGTAATCCCTGCAGATAGTGAAGTTATTAGTTAAGCCTGTTCACAGAGGGCTTGAGGAGGATTCATATGGCAGAAGGAAGATGTATGAAATGTAAAAAGCAGGTGGAGATTAAAGAGCCGAAAGATGTTGTTATGAAAAATGGGATGAAAGCAGTTTCAGGTTCTTGCCCTGAATGCGGGACTAAAGTTTTCAGAATTGTGGGAAAGAGCAAATAATATAAAAAAGATTAAATAAAAATTAGCCATATTTTTGTATTTTAGATAAGGGATTTCTTTTTTTGCCCTATACAAGAATATTTGCAAACTCTCAGATACCCACATTTTTTTATTGACTGAATTTATATTAAAATAGGCTCGTTATCACAGGCAATTATGTAATTACATTATTTGAATGTAAAAAACATAAAAGAATTGAAAATGGTTCACTAAATCTAAAAGTTTAATAGCAAGTAGAATTGAAGGAGGCCAATTATGGCAGATGCAAGATGTATGAAGTGTAAAAAGCAGGTAGAAGTTAAAGACCCGAAAGATGTTGTTATGAAAAATGGAATGAAAGCAATTTCAGGAGTTTGTCCTGAGTGCGGAACAAAAGTTTTTAAGATAGTTGGGAAGAAGTAATTAATATTTATTAACAACTAAAATCAACCCCACTTTTGCGCAAATAATATGGTTAACGCAACAGTTGGGTTTGTTTACTTTTTTAGTGCAGTGGAGCATTCCTTTATAGCAGGATGAGACTTGTTGCGCTAAGACATCGTAAAATTGGTTGAATATAAAGCCCGTATTGTTTAATGTGTTCAGTATAACCTTATTTAAAAATGAAACAATTGAATAAGTTTTTAAGTGCGTGATAAACGGAGGATTGAGATGAATGCCAGCGACATAATGATGAAAAATGTTATTACGGTAAGTCCTGATCTTGAAATCCATAAACTTGCTGAACTATTTGTTGAAAAAAATATCAGCGGAGCGCCGGTGATATTAAGCGGAAAAGTGGTGGGCCTTGTTTTGGAAGACGATTTAATTGTTCGAGATAGAAAAGTGCATCTTCCCACGTTTGTTTTTCTTTTAAGCGGGCTTGTAACTTTAGGCGAAAAAAAATTGGAACAAGATTTGAAAAAAATTGCAGCAAGCACAGTTAAAGATATAATGAGAAAAAAAATCAGCCAGATCAGCCCCAATACAGATATAGAAAGTATTGCAGCGCTTGTTGTGGATAAGGGAATAAATTATTTTTTGGTAATGGAGAATGATAGTCTGATTGGCGTAATTACAAAAAAGGATTTAGTAAAGGCGATTTCGGAAAATAAGATTTTTTAGTATTTTCGGAGGATATTATGGCGAATAATTTTTCTTTTGATATTGTTTCTGAAATAAATTTTCAAGAAGTTGATAACGCTATTAATCAGGCGCAGAAAGAACTTGCGCAAAGATTTGACTTTAAGGGGAGCAAATCATCAATTGAATATAATAAGGCAGAGAAAAAAATTATTTTGGTCGGAGACGATGATTTTAAGCTGAAAGCTGTTCGTGATATTGTGGAAGAGCGGATGGCGCGCCGGGGGGTATCATTAAAATCTATGAAAACCTTAAATCCAGAGAAAGCATTTGAAGGCACAGTCAAACAGGCAATTGAGCTGGTAAGCGGGCTTCCTTCAGAAAAGGCGAAAGAACTTGCTAAAATGATTCGGGATGCTAAATTTAAAGTTCAAGCTCAGATAGAAGGCCAAAAAGTCAGGATAGTTTCAGTAAAAAAAGACGAGCTTCAGTCAGTAATCGCTTTTTTGCGCAACTCAAATTTTTCCTTGCCCCTTCAATTTATTAATTACCGATGATAAAAAAACAAATAGAATTAATGCTCTCTAGAACAACAACAGTTGTTATTCTGGGGGTTTTTTTATTTTCAAATGTTTTTGCTGAAAATACAAAAATGCAAAACGAACAAATCACGCAAAAGCAAAAAAAAAGAAAAGGCAGAAGAAAAAGCCAAAGCCAGGCAAGAAAGCGTGGAAGAATTAGAGGCTAAGATTGAAAAACTTCAGGCTCAGCTTCCTCAAATTACCACAAGAGAAACTGTTGTAAGAGTCAAGCCGGATGTCAATATATATCTTCCAAGCGGTTCGTTGGATTTTTCGCTTAAGCAGGAATACAAAAAAACTACATTAGAATTTGTTTCTCAATATGATCTTGTTCATAATAATATGGGTGTTGGCGTCGATTTAATGTACAATTTCAAAAAAATACCTATAGGATTGTTGCTAAAGGATTATGTTGATTTTGAGGCGATATTTTCTAACAGCCAATATCTTCAGAGGGTGCAGTCAATGTCGCCTTACGCTAAGTATCTCTTGTGCAAAAATACCGAACTGAAAACCGCCCTTAGATTTGAAAATACTTCCACCAGTTCCACTGGCACAATGCTTATTCTTGATAAAGGGCGAAACATTGTGGGCGAAATTGGGATTTATAACAGTGATTTAGATGAATCAAGGTCAATACCGAGAGGCGGATCAAGATCATTAAAAATAGAAAATTCCCTAAAAAATCTGGGAAGTGATTATAATTATAGTCAGATGGAATTGAATATCAGAAATTATTTCACAATTTATAAAAGGCAGTATTTTGAATATGATTTGCAAGCCAGCTATCCTTTAAGTTTTGACTCAAAACCTCTTTCGGCTATTTACTATGCGGGCGGATATAAGGTTATGAAAGGATATAATTATAGAGAATTTTCAGGAAATTCAATTATCTATAATAGCGTAAAACATAATATACCTATCGCTGGCATTGGATATGAAAAATTTTTAGGCATAGAATACTCAATTGTTACGTGGAATATTTTTGCTGAAGGCGTAAAGATTGGCGGCAAGGAAATATTTTCCGGGGTACAAGACGCAAAATATAGCGTAGGGTCAGGCTTGGGATATACATTAATTCTTTTTAAAAAACTTCCAGTAAAATTTGAAGTTTCTATGGCGAAAGCTTTTGAGCCGCGTGGCCCCAAAATGTATCTTACTGTCTCAACCTTGTATTATACGTGGAGCAATAAATAATCATATTATGAACATTCCAGCTTATCCAAAGTATAGAAATATTGAAATAAGCGATAAGAAGCTTTTTGACGATTTGTTTTCCAAAATCAAGCCTGAAATATGCGAGTACACTTTTGCAAATTTATTTGCCTGGAAAGATTTGTATAATCTTTCACTGTCAACTTTAGAAGATTTTGTATTGCTTTCTTCCCGTAAAAATGAAACAAGCAATTTTTTTGATCCGATAGGCCTTGGCGACAAAAAAAGCGTCATTAAAAAAATACTAAAAGACGGCAAAACATCTTTTATTTTAGTACAGGAAGATACTAAAAAGCTCTTTGAAAATGAGTCAGATATTTCTATTTTTCTTGACAGAGATAACTGCGATTATCTCTATAATAGTGAAGATTTGATAGTTCTAAAGGGTAAAATATATGACGGGAAAAGAAATTATATAAAACGTTTTAAATCTGGAAACAAGTATAAATATGTCCGGATTAATGATAAAAATAATAATGAATGTCTCAAGTTTGTTGATAAATGGTGCGAGTTTAGGGACTGCGAAGGCGCAGAAAGCCTAAAACATGAAAAAAAAGCTATAAAAGAAATGCTCGGAAATTTTTCTTGCCTAAAACTTTTCGGCGGGCTAATTGAAATTGGCGGAGAAATCGCCGCGCTTGCTGCGGGGGAATTATTAAATAAAGATACTTTTGTTATACATATACTAAAATCAAAAAATGGCGTAATCGGGCTGAATCAGACGATGAACAATGAGTTTTTGGCCAACGAAGCTGCCGGTTTTAAGTTTGTAAATATGGAACAGGATTTAGGGGTTGAAGGCTTGAGGAAATCTAAGCTTTCATATCATCCTCTCAAGTTAATAAATAAATACACGATAAGGCTGAAATAAGGATTTCATGAAGAATTCGATTTATTATTTTTCCGGGACTGGCAATTCTTTAAAAATTGCGCAGGATTTGGCATCCGAACTTGGGAATACTGAGCTTATTTCAATTGCGAAAAGCGTTAATTCAAAGTTAAATCTTGATTTTGATATAATAGGAATAGTCTTTCCTGTTTATATGTGGGGTTTGCCTCTCATTGTCAGAGATTTTCTTAAAAACGTAAAGAATTCAAAAAGCTATTTCTTTGCAGTTGCAACTTACGGCGGGCTTCCCGGATCAACGCTTGATCAAGCAGTTGAAATTCTTAAATCCAACGGAGTAAAGCTTTCAGCAGGATTTGCTGTAAGAATGCCGGGAAACTATACTCCTATGTACGGAGCGTTTCCATTAAGCAAACAGAACAGATTTTTTAAAAAAGCCGCAGAAAAAGTTAAAATAATTGCTGAATATGTGAAATTGAAAAAAGAAAACAAAGCGGAAAAAAGCCTTCCGTTCATAAACTGGTTATTGTCCAAAAAATTCTATAATTTTGCTTCACCGCACATACCTGAGATGGATAAGAATTTTTGGGCTGACGAAAAATGCACAGGCTGCGGAATATGTTATAGAATTTGCCCGGCTGCTAATATCAAGCTTGTAAACGGAAGGCCGGTTTGGCTACATAAATGCCAGCAGTGCATGGGATGTCTTCAGTGGTGTCCCGTTGAAGCAATACAATACAAAAAAAATACAGTAATGAGAAAAAGATACCACCATCCGCAATTGAAGGCCGAAGATTTTTTTATGAGGTAAAAAATGAAAATACTGAACGAACTTATTGAAAGAGCAAAAAAAACTAATAGTACGATAATTTTTGCGGAAGGCGACGAAGAAAGAACTCTTGAAGCTGCTGTCCGGCTTGTTAAAGACAACGTGTGTAAAGCTGTTGTGGTTGCAACTGACTTGAAAAATATTGAAGAGACCGCAAAAAGAAAAAATTTAGACATATCAAAACTTTCGGTAATTATTCCGAAAAGAGAGCTTTTGGATGAAAAAATTCTTTCAAAAATAGTTGAATATAGGGAAGGAAAAGGTTTTTTCAAGGAAGATACCGTAAACTTAATGCTTGATCCTTTATATTTTTCTTCGCTATATGTAAAAAGCGGAAAAGCTGACGGTTGTGTTGCGGGAGCCCGTTCCGATACCGCGGATGTTTTAAGAGCCGCATTACTTACGATAGGGACTGCTGAAAATATTAAGATAATTTCTTCATTTTTCCTTATGGTGCCTCCTGAAGGCCACACAGTAATAAAAAATCCGGTTCTTTTTGCTGATTGCGCAGTTAATCCCGTTCCAAGCTCCAATTCGCTTACGGATATAGCCGTATCAACAGTAAGAAACTTTAAAATACTTTTTCCTGAAAAAACAGCAAAGGTTGTATTCCTTTCTTTTTCTACCAAGGGCAGTGCCCAGCATCAGTCTACTAAAAAAGTAAAAGATGCCGTTGTAATGACTAATGAATATTTTAAATCAGATGATAAAGTTGTTATTGACGGTGAATTTCAGTTTGATGCAGCAGTAGTTGAAAATATTGCGGTAAGAAAGGCCCCTGATTCGCCAATAAAAGGCGATGCCAATATTTTTATATTTCCGGACTTAAATTCCGGAAATATTTGCTACAAAGCGGTTGAGCGGCTGGGAGGTTTTAAAGCCATAGGGCCAATAATTCAGGGCTTATCAAAACCGGCCAGCGATTTGAGTCGCGGTTGTTCAGTAGAAGATATATATTATGTAGCTGCAATAAACATACTTCAAAGCAATCGGTAATCCAGCCTAAAGCTTTCAACTTCTCTTTATATATAAGAAAATACAAGTTAGTTGCCAAAAACTATACTTTTTGATATAATTTTTTCTTATGAAAGGCAATACTCTAATCGCATCTATTAAAGGTATTATAAGTAAGATAAAATTAAGAGGCGATAAGGCCCTAATTTTTTACTCAAAAAAGTTTGATAATTATACGCTTTTTCCAAAAAAAATTAGGGTTTCTAAATCTGAAATACAAAATTCTTCAAAAAAAGTTGATAATCTGCTTAAAAAAGCTCTTGAAAAAGCCGCAGAAAATATTAAAAATTTTCATTTGGCAGAACTGAACAATCTTAATTTATACTGGAAAATAAAAAATGGAAAAATATTTGTAGGGCAGCTATGTTCGGCTATAGAAAGGATTGGAATATATGTTCCGGGCGGAAGATTTTCTTATCCTTCTACAGTGTTGATGACAGCCATTCCCGCTAAAGTTGCCGGCGTAAAAAAAATTGCCATGGTAACACCGCCGAATAAATTGACGCCCGCAGTTTTATATGCCGCAAAATTGGCTGGGGTTGATGAAATATACCGTGTCGGCGGGCCCCAAGCTATAGCGGCTTTGGCATATGGAACAAAAACAATTGCTCCGGTTGATCTTATAATTGGGCCGGGAAATGCGTATGTGAACGAAGCAAAAAGGCAGGTTTTCGGGAAAGTGGGCATAGATTCTTTGGCAGGGCCGAGCGAAGTGGCGATTATAGCCGATAAAGGAGCTGATGTATCTTACATCGTAGCTGACCTTATGGCGCAGTCTGAACATGATCCGGATGCTAAAGCTTTTCTTTACACCGATTCTAAAAAAATATTTAGCCAAGTAAAAAATCTTATTCCCAAAGGACTAAAAGGCCAGATAAAGTTTATTCTGTGCCCGATTCCTAAAGCATTGAATTTAGTTAATAGTTTGGCGCCGGAACATCTTGAGCTTATGATAAAAGGTGCAGACAAGCTAATCAATAAAATAAAAAATGCGGGTGCAATTTTCAGCGGCTATAAAACACCCACAGCTCTTGGCGATTACTGGGCCGGGCCGTCACATGTTTTGCCTACAGGTAGGACATCAAGATTTTCAAGCGGTCTTTCGGTTCAGACTTTCATAAAAAGAACAAGTTATGTTAGTTTTCAGGAAGGCAGCTTGAAAGAAGACGGAGTCTATATACAAAAACTTGCAGAGACGGAAGGATTAAAAAGCCACAGAGAATCGGTTAAACTTAGAAATGGAGGAAAGTAATGAAGGTTGATTTAACTCAAAGGGACATAGAACTTCTGCTTTTTTTGGTTAATGAAGCGGCGGCCGGGGAATCGGGATTAAAAAAAAGGACAAAATTTACAATTCAAGAACTAGCTCTACTAACCAAACTTGAAAAAGCCTTAAAAAATGAAGATATAATTGAAAAAATTGTTTACAATGCCTCAAAATCAAATATCTTACACTAAAACGGAGAATATTTTGAAAGAAAGAAAAGCAAAAATTAAACGCGTTACCAAAGAAACTAAAATTGACATTTCCTTAAATCTGGTTAAATCAAAGCCGGTAAAATTTTCCAATACTATACCTTTCATGAATCATATGCTTGAACTTTTAGCTCATCACGGGAAGTTAAGTTTATCAGTGAAAGCTCAAGGAGACACTTATGTAGACAGCCATCATCTGGTTGAAGATTTAGGGATAGTATTAGGCCAGGCGATTAAAAAAGCTTTGGGCGAAAAAAAGGGAATTAACAGGTATGGGAACTTCCTTCTTCCTATGGATGAGGCGCTTTCCTATGTAGCTGTGGATTTATCCGGCAGGCCGTTTTTAGATTACAGCGTCAAATTCAAATTTCAAAAATCTGGTTTTGATTTCAGCCTTTTAAAAGAATTTTTTTATGCTTTTGCCATCAATTCCGGCATTACACTTCACATATCTATGAGAAAAGGATCAAATTGTCACCACATTGCCGAGTCAGTTTTTAAGGGTTTAGGCCGTGCTTTGGGCGAAGCGATTAAACTAAACTCCAAACAGAAAGGTGTTCCTTCCACTAAGGGCAAACTTTAGTATCATGAAAAAAATCGAAATAGCCGTAATTGATTACGGGATGGGGAATCTCAGAAGCGTTTCAAAGGCAATAGAGCATATCGGCGCAAAAGTAATCATTACCGAAAATATAAAAAAGATCCTATCTGCAAAAGCTTTGGTTTTTCCGGGTGTCGGTTCTTTTGGCCCGGCAATTGAGTATCTAAAAGAAAGAGGCCTTGATAAGGCCATTCAGGAGGCAATAGCGTCAGATAAATATTTTCTGGGGCTTTGTCTTGGATTTCAGCTTCTTTTTGATAAAAGCTTTGAAAACGGTAAACATAATGGCCTTAGTGTGGTCAAAGGAAAAGTTAAGAAATTTGATTTCACTGACAAAAAGTATTCTGCCCTAAAAATACCTCACATGGGCTGGAATATAGTTGAGAAAGTTAAGTCTGATGAGTCGGATAGAATGTTTAAAAATATTCCTGAAAATTCTTTTTTTTATTTTGTTCACTCATATTATGGAATACCTTCTGATGAAAAATTTGTTGCCGGAATAACCAGATACGGTATTAAATTTTGTTCATCACTTGTAAGCGGAAAAGTCTGGGCGTGCCAGTTTCATCCTGAAAAAAGCGGTGAAAACGGGCTTAGGCTTTTAAGAAATTTTGTAAATGAGGTGGGAAAATGTTAATAATACCGGCAATTGACATCCGGGGCGGAAACTGCGTGATGCTGAAACAGGGAAAAATAGAAGAAGAAACTATATATTCCAAAGATCCGGTTTTTATGGCTAAACTATGGCAGGCTAAGGGGGCCAAAAGGCTTCACGTGGTTGATCTTGACGGGGCGCTAGGCGGCAAACTTCAAAACTTTGAAATTATAAAAAAAATTAAAGAAGCAGTAAATATTCCTGTTCAGGTAGGCGGAGGGCTTCGCAGTATTGAATCAGTTGATTCATTGAAAGAAATAGGAATTGATTACGTGATAATGGGCACAGTAGCCATTTATAATCCTGATATTTTAAGAAAAGCGCTGGAAAAATATGGCGACAAAATAATAGTCGCTGTTGATGCGCGTGACGGTAATGTGGCTATCGGCGGCTGGAAAGATACTACTTCCGTAACTGTTAATGAACTATTGGCAAAATTGAAAGAGATGAATGTTGATCAGGTTCTTTATACAGATATTCAAAAGGACGGTATGCTTGAAGGCCCGAATCTTAAAGGGCTGAAAAATGTCGCCGGTTTTGGAATAAAAGTTATTGCTTCCGGAGGAGTCACAAATCTTGAAGATGTGAAAAATATTAAAAAGCTTGAAAAAGAAGGGGTTATCGGGGCAGTAGTCGGGAAAGCTCTTTATACGGAAAATTTAAAACTTGAAGAAGCAATTCAAATCGCAGAGCAATAACGGCAGATAACAATTGCCGGAGGCAAGTCGCCAGTAATAACAAAAACCCTTCCGAAACAGGTTCTCAGCTCGGTTTTTCCGGGGCTATATTTCCGGAGGGGCGAAACGGATAACAAAGGGAAAGAAATGCTGTCGGTAAGAATTATTCCTTGTTTGGATGTGGATGCAGGCCGGGTAGTAAAGGGCACAAAGTTTCTTAAACTTAGGGATGCTGGAGATCCTGTAGCTATAGCCGAACGTTATAACAGTGAAGGTGCGGATGAGCTCGTTTTTCTTGATATTACGGCTTCATCGGATGAAAGGCCAATTACTTTGGAAGTTGTAAAACGGACAGCCGGGAAAGTTTTTATTCCGCTTACAGTCGGAGGGGGAATAAGAAATATAAGCGATATTAGAAACCTGCTCAAAGCCGGAGCAGATAAAGTGTCTTTAAATACAGCGGCAGTTTTAAATCCCAGCTTTGTTAAAGAAGCAAGCAGGAAATTTGGTAACCAGTGCATAGTAGTGGCAATTGACGCAAAAAAAGAATCCCGAAGTAAAAATAAGTGGAATGTATATACCCATGGCGGTAGAAAAAAAACGCGTCTGGATGCAGTCAAATGGGCAAAAAAGGTAGAAAAACTGGGTGCCGGAGAAATCCTTTTAACCAGCATGGATGCAGATGGGACAAAAAATGGGTATGACCTCAAACTTTTAAAAGCAGTATGCGATTCCGTAAAAATACCTGTAATTGCTTCCGGAGGGGCAGGCGAATTGAAGGATTTTGAAAAAGGATACCATGCCGGCGCTTCGGCTCTTTTGGCTGCGTCGCTTTTTCACTATAAAGAGTTGTCCATATCTCAAGTAAAAAAATATTTAAAAAACAAAAATATTCCAGTGAGATTATAGCGGATAGCGTATAGTGCATAGCGCCGCGCCTGCCGGCGGGCAGGTATAGGAAAATAAAAGAATCTTTAAAATGCTTTTGAATTTTTTACTATACGCTAAACGCTATGCGCTAAATATGAAGGAAAGGAACAAAAATGAAATTTATTAAAGAGTTAAAATTTGATTCAATGGGTTTAATCCCTTGTATTGTTCAGGATTTTAAAGATGGAACCGTGCTAATGGTTGCATATATGAACAAAGAATCGTTAAAAAAGACTATAAAAAACAAAAAGACGACCTTTTGGAGCCGTTCGCGTAAAAAGTTTTGGGTAAAAGGCGAAAAGTCCGGTAACTTTCAGAAAGTAAAAGAAATTTATTACGATTGCGACGGCGACTGTCTTTTAATAAAAGTTAAACAAATTGGAGATGCAGCCTGCCATACGGGTTACAGAAGCTGTTTTTATCGTAAAGTAGATCCTTCCGGAAAAAATAATATTGTAGGGAAAAAAATATTTGATCCGGCAAAAAAATATAAAAAATGATTAAAAATATTTATCCATTATTTGAAGAATTTAAGGTTTTGTCAAGCAGGGCAGTCTTATACCGGTATACAAGGAAATTC
>JAPLKN010000107.1 GCA_026388075.1 Elusimicrobiota bacterium | reverse complement strand
TTGCGTATTCCTCAAAGAATTTATCTCCGTTAGTCACGGCTTCTAAGAAGTTTTCTAGGGATATTGGCACAAGATCGCCCTTTATTCCCGGAAGTACCAGCCGCTGGGTTATCGGATGAGTTATATCCCAGGTAGCGTGGGTTCTTACATTTGCTTCGCGTGCCGCGTAATAAGCGGGAATAATACCGCCTGCTATACTTGCGATTAAAGCGATTGGCCAAAGGAGAGGAACTGCCATTAAAAGAACTGTCAGCAGAGTGCCAAAAACAATGCTATAGATCGAAATTCCCCATTCGTAAGTCCGTTTGATTATTTTTTGAACTCCGGCATTTCTTGCCGCATAATCAATTCCATCCTGTTTTGTAAGCTTTTTTTGGATCTCCTTCTTTATTTTATCAATGCTGTCTTCAGAATTTAATATAAAATTATTTTTGCCTAAAAGTTCATTTAAAATCTGCAGATATTTTTCCGAATGGCGTTCCACAAAAAAGGTCTTATTAACCTCTTTGCGTTCTTTAACTGCTATTTCTCTTGCCTTGCTTTTAATTTTCTTGCTGAGCTCCTTAATACGCTTTTTAGTTTCGGGGTTAAGAGGCCAGTCCATTAATGACTCTCTTTCAATCATTAAATCATTACGCTCTTTTTCAAGGCCTGCATTTTCCGGAAGCGCTAATCCCGCGCCAGTAGAAACCTTTGCACTATGTTCCTTGGCTATTGCCTTAATTAAATTAATCAAGGGGTCCATTTTCAAAACTGTTCCCTTACCTGAGGTTAATATCGTCGGAATATACAATTTGAATATTAAATCTAAATTAGCACGCTCAGAAGAGTTAAGCGTTTTGTCCAAGTTTATTATCCATTCATTAAGTGCAGTAATAGTTGCATTAGTAAAATCTTTTAAAACATTTGCCAATTTCTCATTTTGTTTTGACTCAGTACTAACAAGAAACCACACTTCTTTGAAATTCTCTAAATATACGGATAATTTGTCGGCCTCTTTTTCAGTAAGACCATTAATTTGTGAACTAACATTAAAAAAGCTTATTAAAAATGTTCTAAATATCGCTGAATATTCAGAAGTCTTTATATCTTTGTCCTGAGCAATTTTGTTGATAACTTTTAGCAATTCGGAAGCAACTATCTTGTTATTACCCGGATTTAAAATAGATTGTCCTTGTTTTATTTCTGTTCCGATATTTTTCAGTGAAGCTAAGAATTCTTTAAACAATTTATCTGGAACTGAAATCTCGGCTGTTTTTCCATCTATATTTACGGCAGTTAAAAGCACATCGGATTTCCCAAGCCAGAAAGGCATATTTTTCTTTTTATGCAGTGCTTTTGCTGCTTCATTCGCTGCCTCTTCTTTACTTACTGTCCAATCTCCTTTAATAGCTGTTTCTCTTCTTATGTCTGATATATCTGCGTCAACAATATCCTGGCCAACAGGGTGGTCAGCTATGAAGTCTTGTAATTCTTTATCTTTTGCAAAGAGTATTTTTTTGTTTTCGAAATCAGGTGCAAACTCTAGAGTGCACCAAATGGCAAAAAGCTTTAATTTTTCAATTAATTTCGGGTTCGGAAGGAGTTCGTTAAAATTACGTAAAAGTTTTAAAGCTTCAATACTAATTATTTTGGGAAAGTATTTGTGATCATTTTCTAATTGATAATTGTCCACAAATTTAATAAGTTGATTAATAAGTGTTTTATCAAAAGCAGATTCATTCCATTCTTCATTTTTTTCTTTTGCTTCTTTTTGAGATTCTTCTCTTATTTCACCAAGAAGCTTTTGTGCGGTTGCTATGGCAAATTCGGCTGTTCCCGGGCTGGTGAACAACTCTAAAGCTTTCCAAACTGTATCAACTGCCGCTTTTAATACTCCCCCGTCCTTTTTATCCTTGTCTCCAGGTTTTTGGGATTCATCGGAAGGATGAAAAGCTAACAGCCAGCCTAATTTATTTGCTTGTAAATTATTTAATCTTTCACTTAACCCCTTTTTTATTGCAGCTAAATCGGATTGGCATTGATAATCTGGAGGAAAATCCTTATCAATATCATTAACACCCACTGATATTCTGAGCAGTTGAGTTTCAACATCTTTTATATCTTTAAGCTCTTTGGCAGGGACTTTTATAGTTTCACCGACGCAGCCTATCATAAAGGCATAAGCATTTTTCATCATTTCTGCTATGAACGAAAAATGTTTTCTGTATTGTTCTTTTTTTAGGTATCCGAGTTTATAAGCAAGCAATTCAGCTTTGTAAAATTTATCAGACTTGCTCTCGCAAATATTTGATACTATACTTGCAATATTTTCTTTATCAATATTGTCAAAGTTCGTAACAAAATCCAAAAGATCCTGATCGAACATTTCGTTTATCGCTTTTGAGTCCCTGTTACGCAGTAGATATTCCAGTCTTAATCTTAAAATATCCTCCATAAGTTCAAGCATAATCTTTTTTACTTCACTTAATTCACGGATTGAATCAGGAAAATCGGCAAGAATATTATGTACGTCTTCTTCAACTTTCTTAAGAAGCGCCTCGCTCTCCGGATTAATTTTCTTAATTGAATCAGTCATAACCCTGTATGCCTCGCATACAGGCTCAAGAATAAACGGCGCTAATATCTGGTCGTTCTTTAACTCACCCAATTCCAATGCAAGTCTCTCGGCTAAAACAATATCGTGTCCAACTATTTCCTTAACAGCATCTCTTATTGATATATTTTTTGAAGTTTTTAGCATTGCTTTCGCAAGTGCAGTGGCTTTTTTCGCTGGAATTTTGATATTTTCATCCGTTACGACTTTCTTGATCTGTTCCTTAATTCTTTCAATTAAAACATCCTCATTTTCCGCAATCACCATTTTATTATTTTCATCAAAGGCAAAAACATAAACACCATCACTTAAGTTTGTCAAATCCAAAGTAAATATTTTCTCAAACATATCCAATTTTTTGAGATCATGGGGATCCGCGACAGGTTTTCTGATAGCACCGCGTATTATGAAAGGGACTAATTCAGGTTTTTTCTTCTTATCCATCTCCTCCGGACGAAGATCTCTGAAATAATACCCGTGAAGCTTGCTTTTTTCGCTTATGGTATTTTCTATTTTTATGTTTCTTATCTTAAGTTTAATATTTTTCCCGACAGGGAAAATTATCCTTAAAAGGCCATTTAAGGCAAAATTCTGGAGTTCTAGTTGCCCTTCTCCGTCAATAAACAATGAGGATTCTTTGCTTATTTTAACATTTGACCCTACAATTATTTTTTCTTTTAGTCTTTTTACTTCTAAGGCAAAATAGGGTGAAAGATAAACCATTGCTCCCCACATCAACGGAAGCCCCTGCGATACAATTTTTTCTCCTTCAATATTAATATCAATGTTCAAAGATTTCAAAAGTTTTCTAAAGTATTTATAATAATCTGCCTCAGCTGTGCCCATATAATCAAGAGGAAATCCGTCTTGCAGTTTTTTTCGCGCATTATTTATTGAATTCTTTACGGGAGAAAAAGCCATTCTTTTGTCTGCATAAAAAGTGTATCCTATCTGCTTATCCAAGTTTCCAACAACTTCCGACATAGGTTGCGCAATATCTTGCATCATCATTTCAACCTGGGTTAGTCCTTTACCTGAAATCTTTGTCCTTCCTAATTCTTTTTCGTTTTCCCATTTGGGATTGCAGAATTCCCCAATTCTAATTTTAGTCGGGTCATTAAGAACCTGAATATAGTATTTATTTTCTAAACAGAATATATTTGTATTCATAGGGGTTTCGTTCCGCTTGATCCCCATTTTATCCAGTTCTGATTCCATGGGTTGAAGATAAGAATATTCGACATTTGTTATCATTGGACGAAGTCCAGGAGCAGGAATTTTCGGATTTAATCTGAAAATTCCGCCAGAAGGTTCTCCTTTTGCAATTTCCGTGGAAGCGGTATTCATAGCAACTCCCTTTTCCAGAGAAATACCAAAAAGCGAACAAATAATATTGAAAGCCTGAGCATTTGTATCCTGAAAAAACACAGTGTGTGTTCTTCCTTCTTTAATCCATTTTTCTACAAGGCCGTGATTTTTGAGAACTTGATGCACAGAACCATGCCCGGGAGTTTTTAAAGCCGCAGCGTACCCATGCAAATAATTAGTCTCTTCTTCGCCGGTATCCAGGTTTTCAATTTTGTCACCTGCTAGCGCAAAATTACCATTAATATCAAAAGCAGGCACAGGGCTATCAGGAAGTACCTGAACTTGATCAAGATCTAATCCAAAATAGCCATTTTTTTTCAGCAAATTTATTATCGGTTCTGCAGTAGAATCAGAAGCAATAATAATATAAGGTATTTTGAAATTAGTTCCGTTCATTTTGTTGGAAATACTTTGTATGGCTAGTATGTTTTTACAATAGTATTCTAAATACGTCTGCATAGTAAGCGATGAAAAAGGAATGCCTGCTTTAATAAACGGATATTCAAGCCTGCTTCCTATTCCCCCTAGCAAATTTACGAAAGCAAGTTTACCAGCTGCATTTTTTAATCCTTTTTCAGTATAATTTTGGAAATTACTATCTTCAGGTCTTGAAATAGTTTCAATCGGTTTAGGAATTGAAAAATCATAATTGCCAAAAGGATTTATTTTTGCTTTTGACTTTTCAAGTAGATCTAATGCATTTTGGCGATACTTTCTAAGACCTCCGGGATAATTTCTATCTGCAACTATTAACGCATCCAGGACGCTCGCTTTATTGTTGTTAAATTCTCCGGGTTCTGCCCATTGATAAAAAAGATGGCATTGGCCCATTTCAATAAGGTCCATAACAATTCTCATTCTTTCATAGGTCCATAAATTCCTGGCAGAATCCAGATTATGGATTAATGTTACAGGCACATCTTTTCCGAGAGAGATAATTTCAGAGGTTTTATCGTAGAAAAATTGTATTTCCGACTGCTGTTTCTTTTCGCCCTGCGAAGACTTTGTAATACACTCAACTTTATATGTAATATGAATTATATTGTCATTTTGTTTTCCTTCGCAATCTTCATTATCTATGATGACTTCAGTTTTTGTATTTTCATATTCTTCAAAAGTACCTGAACACTTTTCTTTTATGTTTTCTGCAAGGGCTTCAGGATCCTCCGATTGTTTGAATCCTTCCTGGAGCATTGCCATTAAATCAGAAATTTTGAATTTCTCATATTTACTGTAGCCGGTCGCAAAATGAGCGCCCACACCTATAAATTGTTGTGCAATTTCTTCGGATATATCTTGTTCTGGGTTTTTTTCCGGAAGGGCAAGCCTTTGGCCGTTTGGATGGTCAATATCCCACGTTGCGTGGGTCCTGATATTTGCTTCATGGGCTGCATAATAAGCTGGAATAATACCGCTTGCCACACTTGCGATTAAATCAATTGACCCAAAAACGGGCACCGTTGCTAATAAAACTAGCAGTAAAGTAGTAAACACCATACTATATATTGAAATTCCCCATTCATAGGTCCGAAGCTTTATTTTTCTTGCGCCGGCTTTTCTTTCGTCATAATTTTTAACGTCATTTCCAACCAATCTATCCCTAACAAATTCAACTGCGTCTTCGGTAGTTATCTTTTCAGCACGAGCTTCCTTTTTGTTACGAATTTCACCGTCGTTCCAAATCTTCACGAGTTCGATTGTGCCTGAGTCGGAGCGTATTTTTCTCAAGCCGAATTGTGATTCTAATTCATCAACTACTTCTCTCAGAATTTTAGGGTAATGTAACTCAACAAACTCGGGCTTCATGCTAATTTTAAACTCATCCTTTGCTATTTCTCTTGCAATTCTTTTCTTTTCCTTTTTTGCTTTTCTTATTTCAGAATTACAATAATTCTTCCAGGAAAGATACTCAGCACGATTCATTCTTCTTTCATCAAACTCAGCTTTCTTCTCCTTGAGCAGAGCTTTGTTTTCTTTAATCAATTTGTTTTGATCATCAAGCGATTTTTCTTTATCGCTATTGCTTGGAAGAACCAGCCTGCTTCCAGCTGATTCCGAAAGACCATATTTGTTTCCTACTGCTTTCAGATCATCTTCATTTTTTGCCTGCATTACATCTAGACATATATCTACTGCGGCAGCAAGAACCTTATTATGCTTGTTTTTATAAATATCAATAAGTTTTGAAGGCAGTTTTAGCTGGGCTTCTTCAGAAAATAAATAAGGAGATATTACTTCTAAATAAAATTCGACTTGAAGACTTATATGTTCTCTCGTAGTTTTGATACTTTCAGCTGATTCTATCTGGTAATTTAGGAAAGAGCTTTTCGGCAAATCATTTATCCATCTATCTTTACCTTCAAAGTCTCCCATATCAGCAAAAATATTTATCATGAACTTTCTTAAATAATTAGTTTTTAAATTCTTTACTTTTACTTTTTCAAGAACTTCTTGGATATCTTTGATTAAAACTTCCTCTCCTTCTTCAATATAAGTACTAAATAGTGCCTCCTTTAGCCCTGGATTTAGAGGAACTCCTTGCTCCCAATGTTTATTAAGCAAGGCTTGAAATTTTGCATCATTGTTAAAAGTTCCTGCTGGCTTTTCTGGATTTCGATTATTTTTTTGATGAAAAGGTGTCTGCGCATCTATGGCTTTCGCCTTTGCTGGAATCAGGTTCCAATTGCTGAAATCAAGATCCTTAATCGCATTAATACCTTTGTAAACCAGCTCCTCTAAAAATTTTGAAAGACCTTCCTTTTCTTTAAGTTCGGGGTTATGAAGTCCTAGCAAATAATTAACCGAATCCATAACGGCAATTACCAATGGCACCGACTCCAACGAAGATCTAATAAGTGCTTGTATCGTTGCTTTCCATATTTCATCTTGCTCAAACTTGCGGAAAGGCGCGTAAAAAATTTCACAATCGCGCAAAGCTGTGTAATATGCGATCCACAGCTTCAACGATGAAGAGAACTCTTTTCCCCAGCGCTCAATTATTACATGTTCAACTTCTTCATAAACATCGTCGTTGTAGTTCCTAATGAAATCATCGAATTCTATTCCTATTTCTTTGGCCAGGCTTTCAATAAATTTATCAGCTTGAGCCTTATCTTTAAAGAAGATCTTCCTTATCCTCTTTTCATGTTTAACCCATTCATCGCAGCTCGCCGCGCCAATTCTTTTTTCATTATTTTTATTAAAGTATTTTTCAAGTGTGCTTGTCATCGTCCCCGTGCCGGATTCGTGTTCATTCGTAACGGTGTTTTGTTCAGGACATAAAACCTTTGTGATTTCTTCAGCACTATCAACAATACAATATCGTGTTATATCTACTGGCTTTATCAGGCCATCAGCTAATGGTTTTTCAGTAAGCGCTTTCATTATCGGTTCCCAATAGCTCTTTCCTACCAGTATTATAGGTTTATTGAGTTGTCCTTGAGGTCTTCTTTTTTCCATCTCAAAAGCTTCAAAGAGAAGACAAATATCTTCTAAACCTCCTCTCGGCAAAAAGACATAACCTTCGGCTTTCCTATACAAAAGATACCTGTGCAGCGAGTCAAACGAGTTGCCTACAAAAATATGATTTTCTGAATCAACACCATCTCCTTTAATAATTGATTGTAAATACTTTTCACTTACGGTTTTCTTTAGAATATTGAAAATGCTGCTTCTTTCCGCACGAAGATTTAAACCTTTTTCTCTCAGTTTTAATGCACTCTGTGTAAGGATAGGATCCTCTGAACTCAAATCTTCGCTTCCTCCGATAAAAATGATTGCTTTTTCAAGGGCTTCCGCTTTTTTTACCTTTTCAGCCTGTTCTATCATACCCTGAATATTATCTTTGGAAGTTGAAGGCATTCTAGCTTGCCTCTTTCCTTCATTTATTTTGTTGTTTTCCTCAACAATGTAGCGAATTGCTTCCTCAGGACTATCTGTAATCTTTGGCATAACAAAATTCCCTGATTTCCCAAGATCCGATTCCTTTAACTGATCCATAATCGGCTGCCAATAAGTTGTTCCAAAAAGCACGAAAGGAATATTCTGCCGCATCATTTCAAATACTTCATACAAAGTGCCCCATCCTCCAGTCACCGCAATTGCTCCGATCGCACCGTGAACTATAATCCCGGTTCTAAACACTATATTTGCTCCGAAATAAAAATGATCATCTTCACCCACTTTTTTATCCGTCACAGCGTATTTTTCTGCATATCTATTTTCTTTTACGAAACCGCCTCGTGGAGGTGTAGGCACACTAATTACTGGTTTTTCACCCTTGCCGTCTATTGCATAACCTTCGTGAGCGGCTTTCATGGCGCCCTTCCCACCACCTGTAGCCGGGACAAATTTCTTTCCTGCCATTACTTTTCCGAGGTTCACCACTTGATTATAAGCATCAGTATTTTCTACAAGAGCAGACCCGCCAAGAACAGCAATAATATCCCCCGGATACTCTTTATCTATTTCTTCCAAGAATTTAGACGCCATAATTAATTCTTTATTAAATTTATCTTCAGAAATGGGATTTATATTTGATGTAGCCATCGGCGACTCCCCGGATTTCTTGTTTGGCTGATTGTCAAAAGTTGCCGGGGTGTTTTCCTGAGTTTCACGGGCACTTCCTACTTTCCCCTTTAGGTCCGGAGTTTGCTTCATACTTGCTTCAATATCACTTAAAATATCGCCTTCAATAGGCTTTCCCCAACTGTCAAATACTTGTTCGAACTGTTTAACTACACTAGAAAGTGCCCTGCCCTGTTGATGTTCGCAATCGCGCACTGCCGCATAAGAACACAGTTGTTTGGCAAGCTCTTTCCATAGCGAAAGGTTTTTTCCCAAATGTCTCATTTCATCCAAGGCCTCCATAGGAATTGCTTTTCTTCTTTCCTTAGTTAGATCGCCTTCAATAAATTGGTCAAAAGACATGTGGATCTTTTCAGCTATATGTGTAAGGAATTTATCGGCATTAGCCCTTGATCCAAAAAATTTAACACATTCCTCTGCGCGTTTCTGCCAGGTATCGAAGTCTTCAGGTAAGGCCCATTTTGCTCTATTTTCAGGATTCTTGAAATACTCCGTCATTATCATCATGACTGACGGATTTTCTGAAGTATCTTTTCCATTACCCGGTTTGGTCAAAGGCTTAAGGTAATGCTGAATGTTGAAAATAGCGTGAAGTTCTCTGGCAATTTTTTCAACTACGAAAAAATTAGGATTAACAAACAAAAGTAGCTGCTCCAACTCACCTTTAATTACCCTTGCTACTGTTCCAATTATTGACTCAGAACCTTCCATTCTCTCAGGTTCATTCTCTCTTAAGTATGCCAGTTTCTCTGGAGTAACCTTTCGTTCTTGAGCATCTTTTTTGGGGGCTTCACCCAGGGTACGTATTATTTTATTGTCAAAACTGGACAAAACGTGGACAAGATGTTCATCAACAAATATTGCCGCCGCATCCGTAAGCGATATTTTTCCGTGCATTACTGCTTTAGCAAGCATCATTAACTCATGTGCTTCAAATCTAGGAGAATAGTAAACTTGGCAAAGCCTTCGTAAGATTCTAAGAGTTTGCTTTATTCTTTCAATTTTCACTGCTTCTTCGCCTGCTGTGCCTTCAGCTAAACTATCTATAAAATCATCTTTCCACCATTTATCAATACAGTCTTTATTGCCTAAATATGAAAATACTTCGTCCAGATCTTCATCTCTCAATTGATTCTTAGATTCCTGCCATTCAGATACATTCTCGCTTTCAATATTATTGGGATAAACCCACCGTTTTCTTCCGAAGCTGAAGGGATCTTTATCCTCATCCGTGATACTACGAATTAAGCCGTACCTAAGGTCAATCATAAACTCCTCATATGTCGCGGGTTCGGTAAGATTCTTATTTCTTTTTGTCTCTGCCATTGTGCCCGTGTCTTCAGGCTTTGATTTTTCTAGCTTGCCGGTTTTATCACCCCATGTGTCAAACTGTTTATCAAGATCTGTTTTTTCCTGAATTTTATCCAGCTGTGACTTCCAATATCTTAATATCTCAGTCTTTTGATTTCGGTTAAGCTTCCTAAATGATGTGCCTTCTAGCGTGGCATCCAGCCAAGCATGAAGATCTTTCATTATAGTTAAGATGAGATTTTGTTTATCAGAATCTGTAACCTTTTTATTCAATTCTTCATTATTGGAAACACTCTCTAAAATTTTCAAATAACTCACAATATATTTGTCTATTTCCTGAAATGATTCGTCCAACGGAAGATTTGTCACGAAGAACATTTCGAGATATAAAGTAACGTAACTTAATATCTCTTCTGGATTTTTGTAAGTCTTTATGTTATCCGCAATAACATTGTTCAAAGCCCTTCCCACATACTCTTCTTGTCCCGAAATCACAACTCTTTTTCTTTTTATCGGAACTTTGTAAGTATCTAAATATTCGTTTAACTTGGGGTCAACAAGCTTATAAGACGTAAAATATTTGTCTTTCCATGCGTTCTCCGCAGCTATTTCTGAATCAATCTCATACATCGACTTTTGATAGCGCTCAACTATTTTTGATGCTCCAATTACTCCAACCCCGATTATCTTTAATACTACACCCAATACAAATGGAGCAACAAAGACTAGCGTCCAAATTATGGAATATAGTGAATATATATAATAACCTTGCATTATAGATTGAAGCACTGGCGCGGCGAAAAGGATTCCAAATGCAAGGAAAGCGCCAAAGCCACCCAAAAAAGAATCGGTAAATTCCTTGATGCCGTCGTTGCGCTCCTGATGCCTATGAGCTATTTCGGCCAAGTCTGCCGCTTTTTTGTTAACTATGTTTGTCGCCGTCTCCGAACTGGTAACGTCTTTGATAATCTGATTTTTTTTATCTGAGTCAATAGTTGCCGGGGCTTCAGAATGGACTATGTTCCAGGCTTTATGGACAAATTTTTGGATAAATTTAGGGATTTCAGTTTGAAGAGCAGATCCCATTTTTTTAATTTCTCTCTTAATAAGAGCTCCGAATTCTATCGCAACATCGTCTTCGCCAAATTCCTTTATTAATAAATCGTAGACTTTGGGAATCAAGCCCTCTATATTTACCCCTGGTATTTGACGCGACCATTCAAGCGCAAGTTTTCCAACAGTTAAAATAAGAGTAATTCCTGTTTCCGAACTTTTATTGCTATGTAAAGGAAGCAATATTTGAACTATCTTAGCAATGTCATCACCCCTAACAACAGGGTCCCAAAAGCTCTTAACTTCATTTTCATTTTTATTAATGTGATTAATTTCACAGTCACGTTTAGACAAATAGTAATTTATGTTTTCTTTTAACTTTAAGAAATCTAAACTATATTTTTTTGCTATTTCTTCTAATTTAGCATCTTTTATATCATCTTTTATTTTTAGGGGCGGTTCGACAAATTTGTCAAAAGACACTTCTAAATCTTTCGCCAGTTCTTTTATGAAATCGTTAGCTGAAATGCCTTTTCCTTTAAACAAAATTTCAAAGGCTTTTGCTTTATCTAGCCATCTCTCCCAACTCTCCGGGAGATTCTTATCTTCTTTGTGTATTTCATAGTAGTCTTGGTAAGTGGAGTTCATCGTCGCAGGTGCCGATTCTTTGCTTACTTCTACCTTTTCCGTTTTGGTGTTCCAAACTATGGTAATGTCAACCCCTTCAAGCATATATCTAAAACGATATATTCCGGTTTTTGCATCTGAAGAATCCTTATCATAGCTGAAATCGCCTATACCCAAATAATTGAATTCCTTATCTTCTGAGAGCTCCTTAACCAATTTATCCATCTCTTGAGCTATTTTCTCAGGTTTCAGATCTTTCCGTTTGGCAAGCTCAATCCGGAGAGCCGCTTCCACATATGCTTTTGTTATTTCAACCTCTTTTCCGTGAGCATTCAGTTTTTCTATCCCTTTTGCAAAAGCAGGCAAAGCCACCGTCTGCGAAGCGAACTCCTTTGCGTATTTTTTGGCAAGCTGATCGTAAACTGACTTGGCAAATTTGGTGTCATTTGTTACATTGGGAGTTATTACAAGGTATGAAATATTCCTGTCTTCAAGTATTTTTGCAAAACCTTCCGTATGAAAACCCCCGGTAACTACCACTGCTATATCTTTCGCATTTTCTAAAGATGCAATTGTTTTTGAAATTGGATCAGGATGAGACGCTATTTTTTCATTTTTGTTTTGAGAAAGAGGGGCTTCCCCGAAAATATTCTTGATAAAATACTCGTTTCTTTCTACGTTAACAGAGTAGAACTTGTCAAAAAGTTCACTGCAGGAACTTAGTTCAGTCAACCTATCCAAATTCACGTAT
>JAPLKN010000106.1 GCA_026388075.1 Elusimicrobiota bacterium | reverse complement strand
TTAAGATGACCTCCGAAGATAGAATTAAACTATTCGTTAGATATTATGGTGTAAATGCTTTAGCCAAGAACAATTCTTTTGAAAATTCTTTTACAAATAAAACAGCTTTGGAGGGTCATATTATAGATAGTGCCACCCATTGGATTAAGACACAAAATATTAAGGTTAATATGGAGGAAGCTATTCAAAATATCAAAGATAATTTATCTGCCCTAAAAACTGATAGAATATTGTCTACGGACTTGAAACCTATTTTACAGAATACGGTAGGTAAATTAGTGGGAGTGAATATAACCCCAGATGAATTAAACAAGATTAATGATTTTCAAAAAGACCTAACCGAAAATCTGTCAAAATTTGACAAAGCCACTGAACAATGGACAGATAAAGAAGCAAAAACAAAATTTGGTTTATCTTTCTATACTCTTGACAATTATATTGCCTCATTATCACAACCAGCTAATATACGAGATGCGTGGAATTCTTTTCTAACTCAAGTTATTTCCACAAAAGAACAAGTGGGAACATCAGAAGCAATTTTGAAAGCATTAGGAATTAGTTTGAAAGATTTTAGTGATTTATCAATTAGCATAGTGGCTAATTTAGATAATAGTGTTATAGGTTTGCAGTTATCATTTCTTATGGGTGCTCACCCTATAGCTTGGGCTAAAATAGCTGGGCATACTTTTCAAGATGCATTCAAAAATCCCCAACAGGTAATGACTGCAGTATTATCAAAATTCTATTCTGACCCTAATTTTATTATGGGGAGAATGAATAATTTACTTCCTAAGGTATATGAAGAACTACCATCATTTGACATCTTTGTGCTTGCCGAACAAAATAAATTTCTTAAAGTCCCAGCACGAGCATTTAATATCTCTCAAACTATATTTAGGACAGGGTATATAAGAGCACTTCAATTCTATAATGATTATATTCTTCAATGTAAGAAATTGGCTGGTATTGATATTAATGACCCCACTCTTATTAAAAATGTTCAGGATTATACCAGAACTTTTCTATTACAAGCCCCAATAGGCAGAAGTAGATTATTGAATGCATCAAGGGTTGTATTATGGGCAACAGGATTAATGAAGGGTTCATGGATGACATCTGTTGCTTATCCATTAGGATTTGCCCCTCCAGGATTAAAGGGAATTGGTGCTAAAGAATCTTGGAAAGCTATACTTGGACAAGTATTATTGACATTTTTAGTTGCTACATTACTCCATAAGAAAGTGAATACAGACCCAAGGGCAAGCACCTTTATGGCTATAAACTTAACTGAAACAAGAGATGTTACAATCCGAATTGGACCAGGATTTATATACGATGTTTTAATAGCAAGATTAGCATTACATTTCTGGAATATGTTAATGCCCTCTATGGCTATTCCTAATTATAAAAGTGCGATTACTGGAAAGGTATCTGATACTGCTCATCCCCAAGCTTTAGACCCTGATATGTGGAATATTTTAATAGATTTTACCCAAAATAAAACGAAACCAATGGTAGGATTATTTATTGATATGCTTCAAAATGAAGCATTTGGTGGTAGGCAATTAACTTGGAAAGAGATGGTAAAAAGTATTGGTGCTCCTATTTCAGTTCAAAATGCTGTTGAAACCGCATCGGAAGTAGAGCACTGGAGACAACCCGCATCTATTATGGCTGATATTTTAGATTTCATTGGGTTAAGGTCTAATACTTATATCCGTTCTATTAAAATGGACGAAGTCTTAACTAAAGAAATTTATAGGTTATCTGATGCTGGATATGAAGAATTACAAACAGGTTATCATTTAGGATTTCTAGCGGATAAAAAATTACTTACTTCTGCCGAGAATAAGTATATAGATGAAGATTTAACATTATTAATCAATCAGCATGGTCTTGAATTTATCAATAGCCCAACCTATAAAACAATGTCGGATAAAGACAGGGCTAAAAGATTAGCCAATGGACTGGATTCTGATAGAGATGATGCCTATTATCAATTCCTTGAACACCAAATCAGTATCACTCCTCCTAATAAAATGGTAGATATGTTCTTACGCTATGATAAAGCTGGAGTTTTGAATGTAGATAGATGGAATGGTTTACTAGGGAAAAATGCTATTCCAAAAGAAGTTGTAGATGAATTTAGAAAGAAAATAAATTCTAAATAATTTGACTTTTTTTCAAAAATAGAGTATACTTATAGATAATATTGGTCG
>JAPLKN010000105.1 GCA_026388075.1 Elusimicrobiota bacterium | reverse complement strand
CCAAAGAAAAAAGTAAGAAAGTTGAACAATGGAATAATTTAGAGGAAGCAATTCATAATATCATGCCGTTGAAAGGGAGTAAAATAAAAGAATATAGAATATTCCCGTTCTGTGTTACAGATGATTTTAATCCAATGCTTAAAAAAATTGATGAGTTCTTGAAAAATGACTAAAAATCGTGATGTAATATGATATTCTCCCACTCCCGTATAAGCACATTCGAGCAGTGCCCGCAGAAGTTCAGGTTCCATTACATAGACAAGGCAGAGACTGAGGAATTCGAGGGCGTGGAAGCGTTCCTGGGAAGCCGCGTGCATGAGGCACTAGAAAAAATTTACAAGGACCTCAAATTCCAGAAGCTCCTTCTTCTCAGCGAACTCATCGCTTTCTACAAAGAACAGTGGAAAAAGAACTGGCATGACAACGTGCAGATCGTGAGGGAGGAGTACAGCGAAAGGAACTACAAAAAGATGGGAGAGAAATTCATAGCTGATTTTTATAATAGGTACAAGCCATTTGATAATGACAAGACAATCGGGCTTGAGCAGAGGATTGTTGTCGATATCCAGGGATATAAAATTCAGGGCTTTATTGACAGGCTCTCGTTCTGTGACGGGGCATATGAAATACATGATTACAAGACCGCTGCTTCACTTCCTGAGCAGGCCAAATTAGATATTGACAGGCAGCTGGCTTTGTATGCCATAGCTGTCAGGAGCATGTTCAAAGACGCAAAGAAGATAGACCTGGTATGGCACTTTCTCGCGTTTGACAAGGAAATGCGCTCAGAGAGGACAGACAAGCAGTTGAATGACCTGGAAAACGATGTACTAAGCTCAATACAGATGATAGAGCTTGCTTGTGACACAGATAAGTTCCCTGCAAAGGAGAGCGTGCTATGCGACTGGTGCGAGTTCCGCGCCATATGCAGCAAGTGGGGGCACATAATAAAGACTGATGCCATGCCTGCAAACAGGTTTCTTAATGAGCCTGGGGTCCAGCTTGTCAACAAGTATTCTGTGCTCTACTACAAGAAAAAGGAATTCCTGGAGAAAATAGACGAAGAACTGGAAGAGCTAAAGGAAGCCATATTCCACTTTGCGAAAAAAGAGGGCGTGGAAAGAATAGCTGGCTCGGACTTCATTGCAAAAGTCAGCATGGACGAGAAAATTAAATGGCCTGGAAAGTCTGACGAGGAAAGAAGAGAGCTGGAAGAAATAATCAAGAAAGCAGGCAAATGGGATGATGTATCGACACTGGATACCTTTGCGCTGTCCAAGGCTGCGCAGGCCTGGCCCGAAAGCATACAAAGCAAGATAAAAAGGTTCCATGAGTTAGTAGAAGAAAGGAGAATATACCTGTCGGGAAGAAAAGAAGAGTGAAGAAAATGAAAAATGTTAAAAATAAATATAAAAAAATAAAAAAAGAAAATATTCATGGTAAAATCAGTGAATATAGACGTCAAACAATAAAAGAAATCAAGCAAGCAGACGAAGAGGTTAATATAGAAATACCTAAACAAGCAGAATTCTTTAAAACTCCTGTAAGATTTGGAAACATCCCAGTTGATAAACTTCCTCTTGGCTGTGATGAGAAAGAGCAATACAGAAAAATTTATCCTAAAATTTCCCTTCCTTTTCAAGTTATAGAAAGAGTATCTTTTGGTCATAAAGATTTAGAGCCAAATCAACTAATATTTGGAGATAATTTGCATATTATGAGGGCTTTGCCTTCCAACTTCATTGATTTAATCTATATTGACCCCCCTTTCTTTTCAGGCAGGAACTATAATGTTGTATTTGGAGACCAAAACGAAGTCAGAAGTTTTACAGATATTTGGGAAGGCGGAATGCCTGGCTATTTAATTTGGTTAAATTCTCGTATTCTTGAAATGAAGAGATTGCTCAAACCGACAGGTTCAATTTTAGTTCATTGTGATTGGCACGCAAGCCATTATATCAAATTAGAGTTGGATAAAATATTCGGATATGATAATTTCAGGAATGAAATTGTTTGGAGATATAGGAGATGGCCTGCAAAGCAGAAAAACCTTCAAAGGATGCACGATATAATCTTTTGGTATTCTAAGGGTAACGATGGAGAACACTCATTTAAAGTAATCTATGAACCTTTATCAGAATCAACAATCAAGGCAGATGGAGGATTAAAAATATTAAATGTTTTTGATGAAAATGGAAATAGAATAAGAGGTCAGAAGACAGGTGAAAAATCCCCCGGAGCTCCGATGTCAGATGTTTGGGAAATTTCTTTGATGGCTCCAACTGCAAAAGAAAGAATAGGTTATCCTACACAAAAACCAGGAGCCTTAATGGAAAGAATCCTTGAAACAATCTCTAAACCAGGGGACATCATCGCAGATTTCTTTTGTGGCGGAGGGACAACTCCTGCTGTTGCTCAAAAGTTAGGCAGAAGATGGATTGCTTCTGATATCTCTAAAATTGCAGTTTCTGTTACAAGAGATAGATTATTAAGAAGTGTTCTTGGAGAAAATAAAAAAGAAGTCCAGCAAAGTTTAGGTAAAGTTCCAGATATTGAAATAAAGAATTGGGGTGTTTATGAAGTTCCTGAACTTGTAAAAATGAAAGAAGAAACATTTAGGAATTTTATCATTTCTGCTTATAATGGAAGATTGACAAGTTCAGAAGGTCTCATTCATGGATATAAACAATCAGTTCCTCTTTTTGTAGGAAGTCCATCACAAGATGATCCGATAACTGAAAGTGAAGTAGTTAAATTTGCTAAAGATATAGTAAAAAGAAGGGGACATCATCAAGGAATAATGATTGCTTGGGGCTTTACTCCTGGAGCAAGAAATGTTGCTAAACAATTAGAGATACAACATGCAGTAGCAATAGACTTTGTAAAACTTCAATTAGTACCAATAGAATCCAATGAATTTAAAGAGCATGTAACATCAAAACATCCCGAATACAAAAATCTGCTAAGATTCATACTTCCGCCACAAGTCAGAATCTCAACAAAAAGAACAGCAAATTTAGAATATGAGTTTGATGTTTCTGAGTCAGTTTCATTAAATCAGTCCGGTAAAATAATAAATGTTCAGTGGGACTTTTCTTATAATGGTGAGAGGTTTATCTCAACACCAGGGTATTCATTCTTAGGAATGAAGGATAATAAGCCCGTTCTAAGAGTAATTTACAAATTTATCTCTGCCGGGAAGAAAAAAGTTGCATGTAAAGTTCAGGACGATGAAGGAGGAGAGAAAATTGAAATATTGGAGATAGATGTTAAATGAAACTCACTGATTTAGGACAAGATTTTGAATTATGGAAAATTGATTTTCATAGTGTTAAAGACGAAACACGAAGATTTTTAGAGCATTTAACAGATAAAAACAAAGAAACAAAGTTATGGAAACATCAATTGGAAGCAGTTTTGAGAGTTATTTATTCTTATGAGGTTTTAGGAAAAAATAATCTTCTCTTAAATATTGTTACGGGTGGAGGAAAAACGGCAATAATTGGAGCTTGTATTGCGTGGCTTAAAATGTGTCAGAAGTTAGACAAATTTCTGATTTTAGTTCCAAATCTAATTGTAAGGGATAGGTTGCAGAGAGATTTTTTAGTTACAAATGGAGAAAAATCTGTTTTCCAAAAATTTGATCTCTTTCCAAAAGAGTTTAAACATCTAGAAAATGAATTAAATGCCCATATTATGGAAGGGGGAGCAAGCCCGCAGGGGATTTTAGACTCTGGAGTTATTTTAGGTAACATTCATCAGCTTTATGAAGCCAACACTTCCGGAAAAAGAAATTTGGATTGGTTCTTAAACAAAGTTGGAAATTTTGCCATATTTAATGATGAGGCCCATAATACTCCTGCTGAAGAATATACAAAAGTTCTAAGAATGTTAACTCATAAAACAATATTCAGATTAGATACGACAGCAACTCCTGAAAGAGCAGATGCAAAACCATTAGATTCTGAAATGATTATGGAATATGGAATAGCACAAGCTTTAGATGACGGAATTATTAAATCAGTAGTTGTCTATCAGCCAGATGCTAAAATAGTTGAGTTAACTTATACTAACAAAATAACTGGTGAAAAAAAGAAAGTTACAGAACTAGACAAAGAGTTTAAAGAAGCAGAAGCAAATGTAAAACCTTTTCAGTGGATTATGGATTCTGAGCCGATGAAAAAACAGATTTCTATCGCATTAAAAAGATTTGATGAACAAAAAAGAAGGTCAAAAGAAAGATACAAGCCAATTTTGTTTATAGTCACTATGGGAATAGAAGAGGGAAAAAGAGTCAGAGACGTTTTTAATAAAGATTTTAATTTAGGGAGGGATAAGGTTTTATTAGTTACGGAAGATACTGCAGATGAACAAGTAGGATACAAACCAAACGGAGAACTAATAACTGCAAGAGAAGCCGCAACAAATTTAGGAAAATTAGGTAGTTCATTTGAAGTTGTGATTAGTGTAATGATGTTGAGAGAAGGTTGGGATGTCCCAGAAGTATCAGTTATCCTTCTATTAAGAAAATTTTGTTCGCAGGTTTATGGACAGCAGGTTATAGGAAGAGGTTTAAGAAAAATAATCAGAAACATTGACGAAAGAGAAATCTTAGCAGTAGTTGATCATCCAAAACTTCAACATGATTGGCTCTGGAGAAAAGTTGGAGCTAGCGGAGTTAGAACTGTTGATACGGAAGATGTTTTAGGAGACGAAGATATTCCAATAACTCCCAAAATTCAAAGGTTAACAAGACCCGAAAACCTTATAGAAATTCCTTCTCCTGAATATGAAACAAAAATAGATTTTGATGCCATCTTAAAGAAAATTCCCAAAAAAGAGATTTCTAAGAATTGGGAGCAAATTTTAGATTCTGTCAAATACGATAAAGATAAATGGGTTATTAGCAAGACAAGAATAGAACAAATGATAAAACTATATGTAGATAAAGAAAGAAGAATGGAAATACTATCTGGAGAAGATATTGATTTTAAAGACGAAGAAGAAAAGAAAAAGCTAAGCAAGGAAGAATTGGAAGATTTATTTAAAAAGCAAATTGTGGAAATGGCTTCTAATCTCCTTTTAGAATATGGTTTTGGAGGGTTAAAAAAAGGAGAGTTATATAACGTGATAATTGACCATATTAAGCTTAAATTATTTAATGGCAAAACTCTTTCAGAAACAAATAAGGAAGAAATAGAAACGGTATTAGAAAATCTTGAAGAAATAAGGAAAAACTTTACTCAGCCGATTGTTGAGGGAATTTTGGGAGGAAAGAAAAATGCCAACTAGTGAACATGGCGAATTTGATGAGAATGTAAAAAGCCCTTATAGTTTTGAGTATTATGACTCTAGTTGGGAATTAGAATTAATGAAAGATTTAGAAAAAGACAAAGAAGTTAAGAAATGGACTAAAAACCATGGAATAATAATTCCCTATTGGGATGAAAATGGAAAATTAAGAGGATTTAAACCAGACTTTTTAGTTGAGAAAGAAAACGGAACAAAAGAAATAGTTGAGATAAAAGGGAAACATTTGCTACCGACATTTAAGCGAAAAATGGATGCAGCTCAAGAGTGGTGTAAGGCACGAAAAATGGGATTTAGAGTAATTTCTAAATATTAATTATAGTGATTATGATGGGCGGAGGCTGGAATTACAAGCAACCAAAGTACTTATAAATTAGTATTTATTAATTATTAGTGATTTTTTGACAGCCGCCAACAAAAAATTCCAGCAATTGAACCGAAAGGTTCACACAATAAATGCTTGGAAGAATAATAAAAATGCTGAAAGACCGTTACCTGAAAATATAACAACCTCCGAAGTCACCTGCCAAAACTGCGGCTTCAAGGCCCGATACCAGTTCGTGAGATGCCCCCACTGCGGTGAGGAGAGGAAATAATCCAACTTACACTGTTTCGAAGTATTACCTTTTTCCTTCATAAAAAGTCGTTGAACAGCGATTAATAGGGCGTTGTTGCCTTCGGCAGTTATCTTATATCATTAAGTAAAAACTATGGCGTCATCGTATCACGATGAACTAAAAAATTATAGATTAAAGCATTTTAAAAACTTGTTTTAAGAAATTAATTATAAGTATATCTAAAAATATAAGATTATTAAATGGTTGTAATTATGTCAGCTGCAAATAAAAAATATCGACAATTAAACAGCAAGGTTCATGCATGGAAAGCTGCTTACTATCGGAAAGATAAACATTTAGAAGAACCTATAAAACCTGCCGAAATCACCACATCCGAAGTCGTTTGTGCTAACTGCGGCTTCAAAGCCCGCTACCAGTTCGTGAGATGCCCGCACTGCGGGGAGGAGAGGAAATGATTTATACTTTAATCTAAAATTCTTATATATGGTTGAAGTTTCAGAAGAAATTATAAAAACCGTAAGGGATCTATTTATCATAAGGGATGACTGTTACCCGTTACAAATAGAAGGTTTGAATGAGTACAAGGTTATCAAAGAAACATTTTCTGATGATATAATAAGAAAACATTTACAAGGAATGATAACTGTCGGTGGTTTCCAAATAGATCCAAAAATGAATAAAGTAAAATGGATCTGCTTTGATTTTGATGGCAGTTTGAACGTTGAATTTGAGAAAGCAAAAACACTTTGTAAACGACTTAAAGAAAAGGGCTATAATCCTCTTTTAGAATTCAGTGGAAGAAGAGGATATCATGGGAGTTATTTTTTTGATGGTGAATTTAAGCCCATGTCTTTGATTAACAGCAGAATTTATTTATCAAAAAAAGTGATAGTAAAAGACTTGATAACTATAGATAATTTGAATAAATTTATTTATTAAAACTAATTTTACTTTCGTCTGGTAGTCCTCCTCTAGGTCCTTTACCATTTATTGAAATTATCCCCTCTTTTTCTAATTCTAATATTGTTTCTCTATATTGACTAATAGTAAAATCCGTATCCATTATGGTTTTGTATCTTATTTCTTGAAAAGAAATAACCTCACCTTTAAACTTTTTTAATAAAAACTCTTTTAATTTACTTATACCTAGCATCTGCGTTATTGTCATTTGCCCTTCGGCAGGTCCTAAGTATCCCATTCTTCCCTTTGTTCCACTATGAAGCATAATTTCTTTCATTATCTCACAACCTTTAGGGTGATTGGTTACATGAATAAGATAATATGTTGTCTGTAATTTTTCGTCTGCATTTACTTTAAATGGTAGCGTATATTTGGCACCAGCACTTTTAAGCTGTGCTATATATATTTTTAATAATGCCTCTTCCTTTGGTATTTTTTTATAATCGTCAGAAGATAACATTTCTTTTATATTTTCTATATTATACAATTCTTCTATGCTATGTTTGTGTGGTTCACTTTCCAAGAATCTTATAACATCACGTAACATGAATGTAATAAATATTTCAACTCGTTGAATAGAAAGAAGCTTATTTAGTGTTTTAAGTGGGACACCACTAAAACCAAAGGGATCTATAAAAAAGAACGAGGGGGCCAAATTTTTACCGACCTTATCTATAATTCCATTTGCTATATTTTCAAATTCATCATTAATAGGTTCTATAACAGTTATACCTTCATATTTCTTAGGGTATTTTTCTATCTCTTCTTTAACGCTTTTCTTAAGATCATCGAAATTAACTCGATCCTTTTCTATAAACGTACATACGATCTCTTTCAGATAATGAAATCTTTTCTTAACATCAGCACATATATCTAAAGCTAGTAATGGTGATCCCTTTTCACCATCTTTATAGATGCTTCTTCCAGCAAAACAATCGAAATAGCATATTCTAGAATAATTTTTACCCAAAATCCTTATCCATGCACCTAAATATTTACTTAAAATCTCATGCTTTACTTTAGTGTGTTCTTTGTACTTCCATTTTTCAATGTCATGATCCGTTAGTACAGCCGCCGTTTTTATCACCTGTGACAAATAAATCATACACCATTTATACTTTTATAATCACTACTTTTCAACTTTTCAGGTGCTCTGTAGGTTTGTATATTTATATTAGAAAAACTAATTATTTATCGTTGGCTGTATGAAAAAAATAAACAGAGGGTCCCTCCTTTATAAAAGCGGTGTAGAATATGCAAATTTTTGTATAAATCACGTTAAAGGTTGCTCCCACGGCTGTAATTACCCCTGTTA
>JAPLKN010000104.1 GCA_026388075.1 Elusimicrobiota bacterium | reverse complement strand
CTGTTTGTAGGAACGCAAAAGAAACCAAAATATGACACAAATAATTATCCCCACTATTGCGATCAATGACTTGACCCAAGGGATAGGCTCAAACATTTTTATTTTAAGAAATATTCCAAGGAAAGAAATTAAAACGGTGTTAATCGTAATAAAATAATTATTTGCATTTTGTCGTCTATCGCTAATTTTTTCTGCACTTGAAACATAAAGTTTATATTGAGCAAGCAAATGGTTCTTATATTCTTGCCCATAATTATTCTCCGGCACTTGAAATATTGATTTAGTTTCGTTCATTTCTACCTCTTTCCTTCTATTAAAATCTTAATATTAGGCCAAGTCCACTTATAAATCTTGTCATCCGATTTAGCAGTTGTAGGCTTAGTGCATATTTTATCTGCATAGGCAGCCAAAAGGAAATATGGGATTTCTTTTTCCTGAGCAATTGTTAATTCAGAAGCAACACCATTTGCTTTGTGCGTATATTCCCCACATAAAACAATTACAATATCAATATTATCCATACGCCACCGCACTTTCTCTTTCCAATCCCCTGGAAGATGCTCTTTCACCGAAGCATCAACAAAATCAAATGGACTGTCAGGCAACTTAGCTTGGCCAGCAAGCATAGTCTTTGTGCCCTCATCATGATCCACATCGAAGCTGATGAAAATTCGTTTTTTCTCTGTCATTTTTTCCTCCCAAAATCATAATTCAATATTCATTTTTAGGTTAACCAATTAAAAACTGAGACATATTCTCAATCACCAATATCATCAAAATCGGGCTCATAATCTTCATTTTCTTTCACACAATTATTACAAATCTTTATTGTGACACAGCTTATTGGCCCCCCCTCATCGTAGTCAACATCATTAAATTCTTGCACCTCTGATTCGAAAACATATTCACCGCAATGATCACATTTAATCATTTGTTCACAATGGCAACAAATGGCACATTTGGAATCGTCGATAACAAATGTATTTGCTCCACATGAAGGACATATACATCGATGTGTTTTGTTGGCAATCAATTGGTTCTCTATTTCCTTACTATGGGCTTCCCAGAACTCATAAATATTCAAAAGCTCAGACCATCTATCATCAGCTCTAAATTCTTCTTCTAAGTCTATATCTAAGTGTTTTTTTGAAAATCCAAAAATAAAAGACAGCATCCTCCCAATAATGGCTTTTGCTTCTTTTACTTCAATCTGAAATTCGTAGTGTTCAATCGAATCTCTGATTTTTTTACATCTATATACCGTATCGTTAGAATTTTCATCAAAATATATATTCCCAATTTTCCCCAACCGTTTAATAGCTTTAACCACCCCCACTGTATTAGCTTCAAGAGACGGATATTTATCAATATCTTCCAAAACAAACGCTGGATGTATTCTTCTTAGTTTCTCTTTCAAAAGCAACTCTATGACATGAAAAACATCGCGAATCGCAAGTTTCAGATCACTATCTTTAACTTCGTTTGAACTTGTTAAATGTTCTACTGCATGCGATAACGAACCTTTAGCATTACTTACGAGGTCATATCTAATTGATTTGGAATTCATATTTAATTTTCGCCCCAAAGCTCTTTCTTGTTCTTTTGCCCCGAGTGACGCAAAGTTCTTTACTGATTCCTGTGAGTCTTTTTTTGAAGTGGCAAGAGTTGCTAATCCCGGACTAGTGTTGTCTTCCATACAACCAGGCTGTCCTGCAACTTTTCTTATCCAATGGGATAAAATTGGTATATTTTTCGCTAAAGCACTTCTTACTAACAGGCTCATAAAAACCAGATCATGAGTGAATACTATTACCTGTCGCTGTTCTGCTACTTCGGCAAGCCGCTTCGCAATCTTATCCTTACGCTCATGATCTAGTGAACTGACCGGGTCATCAAAAATAATCTGCAGTCACTATTGCCGAAACGTTGTGTTTAATTAAGGCATCAATCAATTTTTCAACATAATTATCCCAATTGTCACCAAAGGAATGTGCAAAAGCCGAAGCAGGCGTATGAACATGAAAATCCCATCTTCGCCATTCTGAACCTTTTAGAAATAAAGCCATTATGTCCTCACAAAACTTTTTCCAAATATATTAGCCAGACAGTTTTTTATATGCCATTTCAAATAATGGCAGGAATTTTTTCGTCTTTGTTTTTGCGGGATCAATGTAATATACTGCTTCTTTCCATAGATCTTCGTATTTTGTCATTTTAATTGAAGCACGTCTAGCCACATGTTTGTCCAATTTAAAAAAGAAAGCGAATGTCTTTGAACCCATCCACTTAATTCCGAAAGCATTAAAAAAACCAGCTTTAAATCCACAATAATACTTATTATATTTGGTTTCCAACAGCCAGTTTTTCTTTTTTATTATGGACTCCACTTCCTTAACTACTTTTATGAATTCTTTAGCACTATTTTTGTTGTACTCTTTTGCGTAAAATGACTCATCATAGGTTTCCATACCTTTAACTAACGATGGTTTCTTTCTTAATTCTTCTTCAAGTTTGTTTACTAACAAGTATTGTCTATTCTTCACAACCCATCTTTTTATTTCAATAAGATCAACGGGATAGTTTATTTTGTTAACTATATCTAAAGTAGATTTCAAAATGGTAGGAGCAATTATTATTATTCTTATCTGAAAGTCTTCCAAGCTTACCTTTAAATCTTCCGGCTTATCCTTTGTTTCAAGCCACAAAGACTTTATCGAATCAGGATTAGATTCAGCCCAAAACGCATATTCTAACACTTGAGGAATTATTGATGCATCTACATCAACATTTTTCATCTCAACTATACATATGTTCCCGTCGTTATCAATTCCTATAATGTCTGGAATACCAGCCTTTGAACCACCTCTTATTTGTCTTTTAATTAAAAATATATCTTCCAGTATTTCAGGTGTTTCAAAAATAATTCTTTCAAATTCTTCCTCAGTTTTGAACGGAGTGGCCATAAGATTTTGAGTAGAGTTTTTTGTTTTCAAAAAAAGATTTGCCATTTTATTCCTCCTTGCCTGAATTTTCAACTATTTTTATTTCTTCTTCGGTTAAGCTATAAAGTTTGTAAACTAACTCATCAATTTTGAGTTCGCTTTTTTCAAGCTCTGCCTTTATTTTGGAGTATTTGTCAGTATGCTCTGTAACTTTTTGTAAATCCTCATACAAATCAAGCATTTGTTGTGAGTATTTGGCCATTTCTTGTTGAGCTTTTTCGTCAACTTCAGGAAATGGAATTTCTTTTATTTCTCCAATTGGAACATGATTCGTATTATTAAAATATTTAAAATAATAGTTTACTGGCTTACTGTTCAAAACCGCTAATAAGCATAAAATATTTTCACCCTTCTTTGCAAAGCCATAATTTGTTGTATGTCCACAAAAATTATTTTCTTTAATCAGCGTTGCTTTTATCCGCCTATCTTGTTGCTGATTAGAAACTTCCTGAAATACAATTCGGGCCATTGAATAGTGCCCTCGCTTATCGCTGGAAATAGGATACCACTCTTTCGGAGTTTCAACAATTGAATATCTACTAATTTGATTTCCACGATATAGAGGAAGATATCCTGCCTGTTTATTCAAAACAAAATGCTGTTTCTGCGTACTGACATTGACTTCCCCTTGATATCCTTCCACAACATTACTAAATTTCTTTTCTGAAGATTTCATTTTGTCTATAGCTTTATTCCAAGGAATAAATGATATGTTTTCATTTTTGCCAAAGTCGCTCTGCAAAATATTTTGCAATCCAAATTTCTTTGTTTGCAGATTTAATATTGAATTTTGTCTCGGCTTTTGTTTTTTTACTACGATCGTAGTCAACGCTTGTGTAACCCCTATGAAAACCCTATCAGATTCAACATATTCGATAATTTCCACGAGTCTGTTCTCAAGCAACAATTTCCTCAGAGCTTCGCTGTCTTTGCTGGACAAATAATTGCTCGGACAAATAAAACCTAAATATCCGCCATCTTTCAACAACTGCAGTGACCTCTCGATAAATAATTTATATAAATTAACCTTTCCACCATGAGCCACTAAATAATTTTGTTTGAAGTAACTCAGTGCAGGATAATCACTTTCAAGTACAACATATGGCGGATTTCCAATTACGACATCAAACCCGCCGAATGACATTATTTCCTTGAATTCTTCTTTCCATTTGAAAGCTTTATCTTTGGCAAACACTTTGTCATCAATCAAAGAATTTCCACAACGGATATTTTTCAAAGCAGGTAGTTTTTGCTTCTGATAAAGTGTTTTCAAAAGCAGGTTCATTTGAGTAATTTCAACAGCTTGTCTATCTAAATCCACACCATAAATATTATTTTTCAATATTTCAGTTTTGTAAACATGTCCAAATTCACTTTGTATTTGTTTGGAGCAATAGTCGACAATTTCATCAAACGCTTTGATAAGGAATGAACCTGAACCGCAGGCCGGATCAAGTATCTTTAGTTTGGACAAGTCCTTTGCTTTTGTTTCTTTCAATACTTCCCCAACCGTGTTTTTGACAATATAATCTACAATATATTGCGGAGTATAATATATCCCTTGTTCTTTTCGGTGTTGATGAGTTTCTTTAAGTTTTGCCGTATGTTGGGATTTTTTCAGAATATGCCCAAGATATTGCTCGTAAATACTACCAAGAACATCTGCATTAATATCCGCAAAGTTGTAGTGAATGCTGTTATCTGTGGAGT
>JAPLKN010000103.1 GCA_026388075.1 Elusimicrobiota bacterium | reverse complement strand
TAGCAAGAGCTTCAAATGTTGCGATTGATGTCAGGAAGAATGCTCCCTATGCCGCTTATGATTTAGTAGACTGGTCAATATCTACTTATCAGGGAGGAGATATTTTTGCCAAAGCGATGGTCAGAGTTCTAGAACTTTATCAATCTATTAAAATAGTCAATCAATGTTTAAATTATCTTAAAAATAATCCGGGTGAAATTGATTTAAAGGTCAAAGAAATTCCTGAGGGAGAAGGTATCGGCCGCCATGAGGCGCCGCGCGGGGAATGTTTTCATTATGTTAGAAGCGATAAAACAAACCGTCCGGTAAGGCACAAGATAAGAGCTCCGTCTTTTATGAATGTCGCTACCAATCAAAAAGCTGTTATTGGCCAGCATATATCCGATGCGCTATTGATTCTTGCCGCTGTTGATCCTTGTTATTGCTGTACCGAACGGCTTACGGTTATTGATAAACAAACTTCTAAAAAAGTGTTTTCCGGGCAAGATTTATTGAGGTTATCTAAAGAAAAAACAGAATATTTAAGGAAAAAAATATTATGATTTTGCTGGAATATCCATTAATAATTTTATTTATTTTCGGTTTTATTGTGCGGATTTTGCCTCACAAAATGAAAGGCGAAATAAAAGTTATTTCTATTATAGGCGCTCTCTTTTCTTTAATATACGGAATATATAATTTTATCTATCCGATTAATTCTTCTTTTTCAACTTTATTTGAATACAGGGTTTTTTCGGGACTAATAGGATTGGGATGCACCTTTTTCGGATTTATAGTTATCATATTTTCGCTCAGATATGCTGATTTTGTCGAGCTTTTGAATAAATACTACGCTTATATATTTTTCAGCATAGGATTTTCTCTTGCAACGGTGTACAGCGTTAATTTGCTGGGATTACTGGTTTTTTGGGGACTTCAAGGCCTTACCCTTTATTTTCTTTCAAATCTTTTGCCCGGAGCTTCTAACGCTTCAAAGAAATCCTATGCTTTTATCGGCGGGTCTGATGCGATTATGATTTTAGGAATGGCTATACTTTGGTCTATGACAAACACTTTAGAAATCTACAAAATAAAAATAGTTCTTGGCAATTCAATAGTTCCGTCAGCGGCGTTCTTATGCCTAATTATAGCGGCTTTAACCAAAGCCGGTGCCATGCCCTTTCATACCTGGGTTCCTGATTTTGCCCAGCATATGCCTATAAGCTTAACTGCATTTTTTCCGGCTTCATTGGATAAACTTCTGGGCATATTTTTGCTTTTGCTTGTTTGTAATCAGTTGTTTGTTCTTAACACTTTAATGACTTTTATTTTGCTTTCAATCGGAGGATTAACAATAATTTCCGCAGTTTCAATGGCTCTTATTCAACGTGACCTAAAAAAACTCCTTTCTTACCATGCTATATCTCAGGCTGGGTATATGATTCTTGGGATAGCTACCGGTTCTCCGTTAGGGATTGCGGGCGGTATTTTTCATATGGTAAACAACGCTATTTATAAAAGCGGACTTCTATTAACTGCCAGCTCCGTTGAACATAGAACAGGTAAAACAAATATGGATTCGCTCGGGGGGCTTTCAAGATTTATGCCATTGACCTTTGTTTGTTGTTTGATTTTTTCTTTTTCAATTGCCGGTGTTCCTCCCTTTAACGGGTTTTCTTCAAAATGGATGATATATCTTTCGCTGATTCAAAAATTAAGCGAAAAAGGGATGAATGTTTTTGCCGAATATTTCTATATTCTTTTCCTGATCTTGGCGATGTTTGGTTCAGCATTGACCCTTGCAAGCTTTATTAAAGTGATACATTCGGTTTTTTTGGGCCAACAAAGCGAGGATTTGGAAATCCATAGAAAAAAATACAAAGAAGTAGGTTTTACTATGATGCTTCCGATGGGAATTCTAGCTCTTTTATGTATAGTATTCGGCGTTTTTCCGTATTATTTACCATTGAGAAAACTGATATTTCCGGCTATTTCAACTTTTGATATAAAACTTGACAATATTCCCGGGATGTGGCGCCCGGATATTGCAACAATATTCATACTTTTTGGCCTGCTTCTAGGTTTCATCATTTATTTGATAGGAAATATCAAGTTTAGAAAAGACTCGCCTTTTGTAGGAGGAGAAGAACTGCCTCTTGAAGCAAGGTATTCGGGAACAGAGTTTTATAAGAGTATTTCTGAAATGAATTTTTTTAAGAAAATGTTTTTATGGTCTGAAAATAAATTCTTTGATATATATCATGTAGGCACTAAGCTTACGCTGAAATCCGGGAAAATACTTTCATCCTTTCATATGGGAAGCCTGCAGTTTTATCTTTTGTTATTTCTAGTCGGTTTAGTCGGAATTGCACTGGCATATATGGGCGGGAGTTTGTTTTAAAATGTTATCCATACAACTTTTAATTATTTTTTTAATCATAACAGCTATTATCGCAATTGAACTTAAGGATATGATTTCTTCAGTTATAGCCGTGGGCGCGCTGGGCCTCGGATTATCGCTGTCCTTTCTTTTGCTTAAATCTCCGGACCTTGCAATGGTTCTTTTGATTGTTGAGGTCGTTACTCTTACTTTTCTTGTTAAAGCAACGGTTGAAACAAGCCATGTGGAACGCAAAGGGACAGATATATTGTTTACGACAACAATATTTATTTTTGTTTGTTTCTTTTTGATTTTAGGCTATGAAGCTATCAGCATGATTCCTGAGTTTGGCTCGCCTATCATGAAAACCGCAATCTATTACCTTGAAGAAAGTTTTTCAAGAACCAATTCAACAAATATGGTTTCTTCAATTTCCATATTTTTCAGAGGTTACGATTCATTAGCAGGAATCCTGGTTTTGTTTGCTGTTACAATCGGAATTAAATCAATAACGGATAAAACAAGGAGAAAAAAGTGAGCGGAATGACGATTTTTGTTAAGGTAATCACGCGGTTAACTTTGGGGCTGATATTTCTTTTGGGATTTTATATTTTTGTTTTTGCACGCAAAAGCCATGGTGTTGGTTTTGCCAGCGGGCTTATCATATCTCTCGGGCTTTTGTTATTCATGCTGGCTTACGGGAAAGAAATGGTGTTAAAAAAGGTCAACTATGTGCGTCTAGCTTTGATAAAAGACCTGTTTCTATTTATTTTCTGTTTTTTAACGTTTGTTATTATTTTCTTTGGGAGTAATTTGCCGAATTTAAAAAATTTCAAACTAATAAGTATTATTGTTTCAGTATTTTCGAATATGTCGCTGGCTTTAGTTTCGGCCGGCTGTTTCTTTTTAATGTTTTTAAATCTTTTGACGTTTAAAAAGCGCGGCGATTCAGATTGAAATTTATTTCAAGAATTGAGGTATATTAAGATGATAGAATATTTCTTGTGCCTGATATTGTTTTCTGTGGGGCTGTATGCTGTTTTTGTAAAACGTAATTTACTGAAAATAATTATCGGTATAGCGATAATGGGTTATGCCGTTAACTTGCTTTTCATCCTCATAGGATACAAAATAAACGGTGAAGTGCCGATTATTGAACAAGCCGGCCAAAATTTCGTTGATCCGTTGGCCCAGGCTTTTGTCCTGATTACCGTTATTATAGGCCTGTCTGTTACTGTTCTTCTGGTCTCCCTAGCAATGAGGCTTTATGAAAAATACGGGACACTTGATGTAGATGAAATGAAAAAATTAAAAGGATGATATGTTAATAGTTTTTTTTATCATTATACCTTTATCAGCACTTATTCTTATTTCCATAGCAAGGCATTTAAATGAACGTATACTTGATTTTCTTGCTTTTTTGGCGACTCTTGCTAATGCTATTTTGTCGGCCATAGCTCTTAAAGAAATTTCCTCAAAAGGCCCGATTGTTTTCCAAATAGGCAATTGGCCCTTAAATTTGGGTATTAATCTTGTTATGGACGGTTTGAGCGTTTTCATATCCGTTACAATAAATGTTCTCGCATTAATTGTTTCAATTTATTCCGTTGAATATATGAGTAAATATTCCGGAAAATGGAAATATTATTGCCTTTTTATGCTGGCTTTGATCGGCCTTAACGGTGTTTTGATCTCGGGAGATTTATTTAATCTTTTTGTGTTCAGCGAAATCGCCCTAATGGCAGGATATATACTCTCGTCTTTTAATAACGAGGCGGAAAATTTTGAAGCGGCTTTTAGATACGCGGTAATAGGTTCATTTTCTTCAATGCTGATTCTTTTGGCAATAGCTTTTATTTACTCCAAATTTTCGTCGTTAAGTCTTTTTGATCTAGCACTGAACTGGAATAAAGAAAAAACTGGTTTTGATATTTTTGTAGTTATACTTTTAATCAGCGGATTTGCCATGAAAGCTGCCCAAGTGCCTTTTCATGCCTGGGTTCCCGATGCTTATTCATCAGCTCCCGCGCCCATAGCAGGTTTTTATGCAGGCGCGATGGTAAAGGTTTTAGGGATTTATGTTTTAATACGTTTATTTTACAACGTAATCGGCATGGACAATCTTACCCTTACCATATTTTCAACATTGGGGGTTGTTTCAATAATAATTGGAGTAATTCTTGCTTTGTATCAATGGGATTTTAAAAGATTGCTTGCATATCATTCAATAAGCCAGCTGGGATATATAGTTCTTGGAATAGGGCTCGGAACGCCGCTGGGGATAATAGGAGGATTATTTCATCTATTAAATCATTCGGTTTTTAAGCCGCTGCTTTTTTTGAATGCCGGAAGCATCGGATATTCCGCAGGGACAAAAAATCTTAACGATCTGGGCGGCCTTGCTCAAAAAATGCCGGTAACCGGAACCACTTCTATGATTGCCTCGCTTTCTATAGCGGGGATTCCGCCGTTGAACGGATTTTGGAGCAAGTTAATCATCATAGTGGCCTGCATTCAATCGCAACATTATTGGCTGGCTTTTTTTGCTGTTATCGGAAGCATTTTAACTCTTTCTTCTTTCTTAAAAGTGCAGCGTTATATCTTTTACGGGCATTTAAAAGAAGCATGGAATGACATTAAAGAAGTGCCGTTTTTGATGACGCTTCCTATGACCATCTTAGCCATTTGTTGCATATTTTTAGGAATTTTATTATTGCCCGGAATTTACGAACATTTCCTAGGCCTTGCGGTAAATTCAGTATTGGCAGGGAAAGAGTATGCAATGATTTTAGGAGTAATCAAATGAAAGGTTCTAAAATACTGCTTTTCATAATATGCCTGATAATTTGGTTCATACTTTCTTGGTCTTTCAGCGAGAAAAGTATTATTGCGGGCATATGCATAAGTTTTATTATTGCAGTTATTGAAGGAGACCTGTTTACCAAAAACCCGCATAAAATGCTGCGAATCAAAAGATATTTATGGTTTTTTGTTTATACCGGGGTGCTCATCTGGGACATGTTTAAGGCGAATATTGAAATTTTGTTTTATATGCTTAATCCAAACCTTAAACTGGAGCCGCAGATTATACCGATATCTACTGAACTGAAAAGCGAAACAGGCATTACCGCGCTGGCAAATACTATAACCCTGATTCAGGGAATGGCAACTGTTGTATTTGAGGAAATATGAAATTAGCTAACTGGATTATAGGTTTGATCATAATCTTATCTTTGTTAACTTTGGATATTCTTCTTCCGATAAGTTTATATTATAAATGGTTTTATGTTCTTCTTCTGGCGTGCTTTCTGACGCTTTTGCGTCTTTCTATGGGGCCCACTACATCTGATCGCGCCGCTTCCGTTAAAGTTCTAAGCGTCATTGTAATAGGATTTTGCGGAATTTTGTCTGCTTTATGCAAACAGCATATCTATATAGACATTGCCATTGCTTGGGCTTTTCAGGCATTTGTAGGCACCGTAGTGCTTGCAAAATATATTGAAGGGAAACCGCTTGATGACTAATTACTTGATTTATTTGGCTTATGCATTTATAACATTGGGAGTAATCCTTGATTTACTTGCTTCGTTGGCATTGCTGAGGTTTTCCGATGTTTACTCAAGGCTGCTTGGCTCTACTAAATGCATAACCTTCGGAACATTGAGTATCTTATTCGGCGTTTTTATAATTCACGGTTTTACGGCCATAGGCGTTAAATCGTTGTTATGTTTAATATTTATTTTGCTGACATCGCCTATAGAAACGAGCGTGCTGCTTAGGGCTGCAAAAAAATCCGAAAGCAAAATGACTGATAATGAAAAAATAGAAATATCATTGGAGGATTCAAATAGTAAGTAGTTTTGGTTTTCCTGACGCCTACATACTACCTACTATCTACTGTCGTTATGAAATATCCTAAACTAAGAGAACTAAAAGAAGCTTTTAAGTCTTTTTTCAGTAAACCTTATACTACAAAATATCCGGCTGAACCGCATACCCCGTTTCCAAAATTCAGAGGCAGGCCTATACCGGATGACAATGAATGTATTGCCTGCGGTGCTTGCAGCATAGTATGCCCGTCAAACGCAATAGAGATCAAAGAAAATTTAGATAAAAAACCTCCAACCAGAGAAGTAATTTGGCATTACGATCTTTGTATTTTTTGTGCTCAGTGTGAACTATTATGCACTACGTCAAAAGGGGTGAAGTTATCCCTGGAATTTGACCTTGCAACTTACAATAGAGCGTCTCTTTTTTCAGGGATTGAAAAAGAACTTATTATGTGCGAATGCTGCCAAACGGTTATTGCGCCAAAAACTCAATTTCTATGGCTGATAAATAAACTGGGACCTTTGTCTTCAGGCAATTTTAATCTTATATATACCGCTCAAAAAGAATTAAAAATTGCGGAAGAGTTGCCATCAGAAGTTGATTCTTCTGAAATTCAGCGTCCCGATTTATTCCGTGTTTTATGTCCAAAATGCCGCCACCTCGTTATAGTTTTCAATCAAACTGGGCAACAGCCGTAACGACAAGAAGCGTTCATGAGTTCACTAGTTCAAGAGTTCACGGGGTAACGGCGAAGAAAAAAGATTTTTGCTCGTGAACACGTGAACCCGTCAACTCGTGAACTGAGGTATAATTATGCACGAATTAGGAATTGCAAAAGATTTTTGGAAAATCATAAAGCAGACTGCTGAAGAAAATAAGCTAAACAGAATAGATAAAATTGTTATTGTCTTAGGAGAAGCGTCAGGGATAGAAGAAGATTTTGTAAGGCATTCTCTTAAAGATCATGTTTTGCCGGGCACCATCGCAGAAAAAGCTAAACTGATTTTTGAAAAAACTAAGCTTGAGGGTTTTTGCGGGGATTGCCGGGAAAAAATCTCTAAAGAAAAAATGAAGAATTTATCCTGTCCGAATTGCAAAAGCTTAAATATTGAAATTGCCAGCGGCAAAGAAATGTATGTTAAAAATATCCAAGGGGAATAAAAAGAATTTTTCTGCTCTTAGAATCCATTTTAAAGGAAATGTTCAGGGAGTCGGCTTTAGGCCTTTATTATTCAAAATTGCGAAAAGACTAAAATTAAAAGGCTGGATAACAAATACTGCATCAGGTGTTTTAACTGAAGTTGAAGGAAATCCTCGAAATATTCAAAAACTTATCACAAATCTTAAATATTTACTACCTCATCACGCCCGGATAGAAAAAATCACAAAAGAAAAAATTAAAAAACGTAATTTTGATAATTTATCAATAATTTCCAAAAAAGATAAGAAAAAAGCGGCAACGGATATACCTCCGGATCTGACAATTTGCCCGGACTGTTTAGAGGAGCTTTTAGATAAATCTGACCGGCGGTATAATTATCCTTTTATAAATTGCACTAACTGCGGGCCCAGATTTACTATAACAAAAGAAGTGCCATATGACAGGGTTAATACGACTATGGCTTCTTTTAAGATGTGCGAAAACTGCCAAAAAGAATATGAAACATTTACTGATAGAAGATTTCACGCTCAACCGAATGCATGCCCTATCTGCGGCCCAAAAATTAGTTTATTATCAAGATCAATGGAAATAACGGCCGACGAAAAGACAGCGCTGGATAAAACTATAAATCTTCTAAAGAAAGGAAAAATAGTTGCGGTAAAAAGTTTGGGAGGCTATCATATTTGCTGCGATGCGTTAAATATAAATGCGGTTCAGGTTTTAAGAAAAAGAAAAAACCGTCCCCATAAGCCTTTTGCAGTGATGGTAAAGGATATCAAAACAGCTAAAAAATACGCACATTTAAACAAAGAAGAAGAAAAGTTATTAAAATCTGTAGAAAGGCCTATAGTACTTCTCAAGAAAAAGAAACTTGTACCGGATAATATTGCTCCCCGCAACGCTTATATTGGAATTATGCTGCCTTATACTCCATTACATTATCTTCTTTTCTCATTTAAAAAAAGTGATTTTGAGATGCTCGTAATGACTTCGGGAAACAGGACTGATGAGCCGATATGCCGCAGCGAATCCGAACTAAAAGAAAAGTTATTTCATATAGCAGATTATTTTTTAGTTCATAATAGGAAAATACATAATAGGTGCGATGACTCTATCCTTTTTAATTTCAATGCCAAATCAGACGGAAATATTTTTATAAGAAAAAGCAGGGGATTTGTGCCCTATAAAATACATATTAATGCATTAAAATCTAAAACTTATCCTAATATTTTAGCTACGGGAGTAGAGCTTAAAAATACTTTTTGTCTGACCAGAAATGGAAACGCTTATGTTTCGCAATATGTTGGAGATATGGATAATCACGAATCATTGGTATTTTATAAGGAATCGCAGGGGCATTTTCAAAAATATCTTGATATTAAACCTTCAATTATCGTCCATGATCTGCATCCAAATTATATGACCACCATTTATGCAAAAAAACTTAAAGAAAAGAACAAAAATCTTAAAATGTTCGCAGTCCAGCATCATCACGCACATATAGCTTCGGTAATTGCTGAAAATAATATTGATAAGCCTTTGATAGGTTTTGCTTTTGACGGAACCGGTTTAGGTTTAGACGGCAAGATATGGGGAGGAGAAAGTTTCTTGTATAGCGGAGGAAATTTCAAAAGATTATCACATTTTGACAATTTTTTATTGCCCGGCGGCGATATCGCAACAAAAGAAATATGGCGTTTAGGTGTATCTGTTTTAACAAAAATCGACATCTCTAAATTGCCAGAACACTACAAAAAATATCCTGCACTAGATGTTGTTAAAATGATTAAAAATAAAATCAATTCAATTGAGTGTTCCAGCGTAGGAAGAATTTTTGATGCCGTTGCTTCAATTCTGGACATAAAACAGGAAGTGTCTTTTGAGGCTCAGGCTGCAATAGAAATGGAATCTATTGCATTAGACATACCAGTCAAAAAAGGTTATAATTTTAATATATTTTATAATGAAAATACCGAGTGTTTTATTATTTCTTTAAAGGAAATTATAAAAGGTATTCTAAGAGATAAAGAAAACGGAATAAATTCAAAAATTATAAGCGCAAAATTTCATTTAAGTATAGTTGAAATAATTGTTTATTTGGCAAAGAAATTTAGGAAAAAATATAAAATTAATGACATAGCAATAAGCGGCGGTGTTTTTCAAAATAGAATCATCTTATCATCAACTATAGAGAAACTTAGGAAATCACATTTTAATGTCTATTGGAATAAGGTAGTCCCGCCGAATGATGGCGGAATTTCATTAGGACAGGCGTATTTGGCATCAAAGAGGCAGGGATAAGTAGTAAGTGGTAAGGATTAAGTATAGACTTTTTGCAGTTGTAACTTAAAACTTATCACTTATCCCTTAACACTATAAAATATGTGTCTAGCAATACCCGGGAAAATTATTAAAATAGGAAAAAATCATCAGGCAGATATAGACTTTGGCGGAGTTATCAGATCTGCTCAGCTTGATTTTTTGCCTCAATCAAAAAAAGGCGACTATGTTATTGTCCACGCCGGTTTTGCAATCCATAAGCTGGATAAAAAGGATGCTAAAGAAACTATCAATTTGCTGAAAGAAACTTTTGGAGATATAAAATCAATTGTATGAAAAGGAATAAAATATAGATGAAGACAGTCTGTGTTTATTGCGGTTCCAGTGCTGGAAAAAGTGAAAAATACAAGATTGCTGCGGTTGAGCTTGGTAAGGAGATTGCCAAGCGAAAACTTACTCTTGTTTACGGCGGAGGAAATATCGGCCTTATGGGGGTGCTTGCAGATTCCGTAATGAAAAATGGCGGTAAAGTTACAGGCGTAATACCGAAGAATTTATTTAAAAGAGAATTAGCCAAAAAAGACATAACTAAACTTATTGTAGCCAAGGATATGCACGAAAGAAAAGCAATAATGGCGAACCTTTCCGATGCCTTCATAGCGCTTCCCGGCGGCATAGGAACATTGGAAGAATTTTCAGAAGCAGTAACTTGGAATCAGCTAAAGATTCATCAAAAACCCTGCGGATTGCTTAATGTAAAGGGTTATTTTAATAATTTTATTAATTTTCTAAATCACTCCATTAAAGAAGATTTTTTTAAAAAGTCCGAAAAGTTCTTAATAATTATCGAAAAAGATCCTGAGATTTTGATAAAAAAACTTAAAAAATTCAAAAAAATAAAAAAGGTTAAAAATTGGAAAGAAATTCTTGAATATTAAAAAAATGACTATCAAGAAAATTAATTTAATGGAAGTTTGCGGCACTCATACAATGGCTATTGCCAGATTTGGGCTTAAGAAATTATTCCCGAAAGAGTTAACAATGCTTTCAGGCCCGGGGTGCCCGGTTTGTGTTACCCCGGAAGAAGATATCAACCTTGCCATTGAAATATCCAAAAGAAAGGATGTAATAATTACTACTTTTGGCGATATGGTTAAAGTTCCGGGAACTTTCTCAAGCCTTGAAAAAGAGAAATCAAACGGTGCCGACATAAGAATTATTTATTCGCCAATTGATGCCTTGGATATAGCAGCAGCAAATCCAAATAAAAAAATAATATTCCTTGGCGTTGGTTTTGAGACGACCTCGCCTTCAATTGCCATGACCGTAAAAATTGCAAAGAAGAAGAAAATTAGCAATTTTTATGTCTTGCCGATGTTAAAAACAATTCCCAATGCATTAGAAGCAATATTGCAAACTAAAAACCGTAAAATTGACGGTTTTCTTCTGCCTGGGCACGTATCAGCAATAATAGGAGCAAAAGCCTATAAATTTATTGCTGAAAAATACAAAATTCCTTGCGTTATAGCCGGTTTTGAAGCAAAAGATATTTTAGATTCAATAAAAATGCTTGTAGATCAAATTAAAAATAAAAAGCCGAAAGTTGAAATACAGTATTCTTCCGTCGTAAATAATGAAGGAAATATAAATGCCCAAAAGGTTTTAGACGATGTTTTTGTAGAAAACGATTCAAATTGGCGTGGTATAGGAATCATCCCGAAAAGCGGTTTAAAATTTAAAAGCGAGTATAAGGATTTTGACGCTTCAAAAATATTTCAATTAGAGGCTAGATATTTTAAAAAGCAATCAGGATGCGATTGCGGAAAAATTTTGCTCGGCATTAAGAATCCCAAGCAATGCTTTTTATTCGCAAAAAAGTGCACACCGTCAAATCCTATAGGGCCTTGCATGGTTTCGTCGGAAGGGGCATGCGCGGCTGAATATAGATACGGCAGAACTTTAGAACTGGAAAATTAGAATCAAGAACTAAAACGTTCGTTTTCTTATAGCTGAATGCATAATTCTGAGAGAATAAAATGAAATCACTGAAGAAAGAAAGTACCGGAATTATCGGACTTGATGAAGTTATTAATAATCTGCGTTTGGGAGACAATGTTGTCTGCCAAATAGATAATCTAAGCAATTATAAATACCTTGCAACAGAATTTGCAAGAAATGCAGTTTCAAAAGGTAAACGCGTTGTTTATATGCGTTTTGCAAGCCATGCACCATTGTTTAATAATAATGACGGAATTTTTACTTATACATTAAACGCCAAAGAAGGTTTCGAATCTTTTTCAACAAATGTGCATGAGATCATAAAAAAAGAGGGATTAGAAGTATTTTATGTGTTTGATTGCCTTTCAGATCTTTTACTTTACTGGGCAACCGATTTGATGCTAGGCAATTTTTTTATGATTACTTGTCCCTACCTTTTTGAATTAAATACGATTGCCTATTTTGCGATAATGAGGGACAACCACTCTTTTAAAACTATTGCGCGAATAAGAGAAACAACACAGCTTTTATTAGACATTTATACCATTGATTCAAGTTTATGTATTCATCCTTTGAAGGTTTGGAACCGCTACTCGCCAAACATGTTTCTTCCTCATATTAAAGAAAAAGATAAATTCATTCCGATTACAACATCTGCCGACGCCGCAAGACTTTTTTCATACACCGCATCAAAATTTTATGAAAGTTCCGAAAGAAATTTAGATTATTGGGACC
>JAPLKN010000102.1 GCA_026388075.1 Elusimicrobiota bacterium | reverse complement strand
GTGATACTGGGTCATATGCAACTCCTTTCGTCCTGTATAATATACAGGAATCAAGTGTTGCATTGGTAACTTGAGCTTACCCTGTCCCTGCTTTTTCAGCAGAAACGTAAAGCCGTCCCCGAAAGAGTTTGAGCTGATGGCAATAGGGGAAAGATGACTAGCGGCCATTACCAATGCGGCCTCGGCTCATAGAGCCTATGGCTCGAGAGGTTTGGTAATGGCGGCGGGGCTTTAGCTCCCCCGCATAGTTTTACAAAGTAAAACTGGGGGAGGGAAAAGGGTTCGTTTAAATTCTTGAGGAAAAAATTATGAAAATCAAAATGAAGGTTCTATTTTTACTAATCTTGGGATTTATTTTTTTAGATACTGGCAAAGCATATTGTATGAATGCAAAAGTGAATGAACTGGAATACTACATAGTCATCAGCCCAAATAAAGAGGAACATTCAACAACGAAATCTGAACCAGGGTATTGGGCAAATCCAGTTGAAGATTATTGTTTTTTAGGCAAGATCTGGATAGATAGCAATTTAAATATCAATTACAAATTTTTGAATTTCACAAAAGATAACAAGAATGAAGAAGAAGTTCGAAAAACGATCGATTATCTCAAGGGTATTATAGAAAAAACGAATAAAAAGACATCATTTGAAACAGAAAACAAAAAGATTTTTCCCAAAAACAAAGAAACTTTGGACCAATATCTTAAAGAAGTCTTTGAATACGCGGATATTGATAAGTTTAAAGATAATAAATTAGGTGAAAAATATTTTAAAAAAGGGCAAAAATATTTTTCGATAAAGGAAATCGAAGACAAAATAATTTATAGTAGAATATATAGATAGAAGTTAGAGACTTTGCCCCGGGGCCTAGTTTTTCTTGAAAACTACCGGGGAGCCTGACACGGATTCTAGTCCCCTGCGTCTAGTTTTTCATTAGTCCCCATGTCTAGTTTTCGACTTTGAAAACTATGGGGAAGGAAACTGCAGGGGTAGAATCAAGCGGGGGGTGGAGAGGCTTTAGGGGGCGACTGCCTTAAGGTTCTAAATCGGAGCGCCCATGTCTTGATTTACAGTATAAATCAGTGGGTGGCGCGGGGGAGGAGATTGAAAAGGATGGGATTCTAAAAATGCTTATTAAGGGATTAAAACCAGTAGTTAGTAAATCGACTGAGGTCATGGTTTTGGGTACAATCCCAGGGAACCTTTCTTTAGAAAAAAAACAATATTATGCCTATGAAAAAAATCATTTTTGGAGAATATTATTCAGTGCAATTAAAGAAAGCGATCCCAAAATATATGATAAGAGAATTAAAGCATTGCTGAGAAATAGGATAGGTATATGGAATGTCTTTGAGTCATGTTATAGAGAAGGCAGTTGTGATCGCAGAATCAAAAAACCAAAAATTAATGAGCTCAATCAATTTTTTCACTTCTATCCTAAGATAAAAAAAATACTGTTAAATGGAAGGATGGCGTATGATCGATTTAAAACCTATTATGATGAAAGTCTAAATATTTGTTATGAATATTTGCCTTCCACAAGCTCTAGGAATACTCAAAAGATTAGTTATATAACAAACAAATGGTATAAAGCATTTAGGACTCCTAAAATTATTTGTTGAATAACTCTAGCAAAGAGGTTACATTATACCATGAATAAATTGGATTTAGAGAAACTAAATATTGTAATGCAATCGATATGGTTATTTGTGTTGTCTTTTCAAAATAATCTTAAATAAGTATAATAAAAAAATGAAACTTAAAGAATTTAAACAGAAATTTAGTATTTTAAAGAAAAGAGGATACGTTCCTTCGAGAAGAAAAGGTCCAACTGGTATTGGCTATACTCTTGAAATCCAATTGGGATTGAAGGAAAATAACATAGCTCTCCCAGATATCAAGGAAGCAGAGCTTAAAGCGCATAGATCTAATGCAACGAATCTGATAACGCTTTTTACATTTAATAATAAGGTTTGGAAAATGCCTCCATTGGAGGCAATAAAGAAATACGGAAGTTATGATAAGAATAAAAGAAAAGGGCTTTATTATACTATGTCTTTAAAACCAAATAGTGCCGGATTGTTTCTTAATGTAACGGATAAAGATATTTCTGTGCGACACATTTCTGGCAACGTTGTAGCTATTTGGAAATTAGACGAACTTGCTAAAAGGTTTAGCCAAAAAATACCTGCTATGATTTTAGTCTCAGCTTTTAGTGAAGAAAGAGATGGCAAGGAATATTTTCATTTTCACAGAGCGCAATTATTGAAAGGAACATCACTTGAAATTCTAGGGAATCAATTTAAAGCAGAAAATATTCTAGTAGATTTGAGGTTACATGACAAAGGAACAATGGCAAGAAATCACGGAACAGGATTTAGAACTTACGAAAATAAATTACCTCACCTATTCAAAAATATAAAGGATTTATAACTTCTTCAGTAATATAATACTTTCCTTCTGCATTGTAAAACCAGTTTTTCCAACTTCATTTGTAGGGCTATTTTTTAGAGGCATCCTTTTATTCGGTATATTGCGGTACAAGATTCCTTGAGAAACAAAGCCTATTTTCTCAGCGAATTCACATACAATGGAATCTGTTTTAAGTGTCAACTCTTTTACCGTGCGATTTCCTACAATAAGGCAGAAATATTTTTGATTTTTTAGTATTTTATGTGCTTGTTTTAAGGATTTATTTAAATCTATATAAAAACTCAATACATCTTTAGCTCTATTAATATCTTTATTTGAAATTGTTTCTATACTAGTTTTAAGGGTTTCAGATTCATTTAGAATGGGGTCATTTAGGCTGACATTATTTTTACCACCCAGAAGTATCTTATCAATGTCAATGGTATCAGACGGTAATAAATCTAACCATTGAGCAGATAACCTTGAAAACTGCCCATAAGCTACGGTAGTCCTGCTGTCTCCGTATGGGGGAGAAGTAATAATAAAATCTATAGAGTTATAAGGAATACCATTGTTTTTTGTTGCATCTCCTTCGATAATACGAACATTTGAAATATTGGAAACGTCTTTAAAATACTCTTTCATACCCAAAATATTTTTCTCACATATCTTTATAAATTCCCCAATCACTTCTGGATTAAATTTGTCAGTTAATTTATCAGGGGAACGGAATAATTTAAACTCACCGTGTCTGGTAAATGAGACTATTCTAACAAGTTCACTAAAACAAACATAAAAGAAATTTCTTGAATGTTCATCATTAAGATTTCTTATAGCATATTTAAGTCTAGACAGTTCTTTTATTACTTTTTTGCTAAACCAAAATTCAATATTCTTAAAAGAAGGCGGTTCAATTTGATTTTTTTTATTAAAATCATTAATTACTTGTTTTAAATTTGCCGTTAATCGTTCGGGCTCTATTGGCGTAGTTTTAACTTTAGCAATCAATACTGCAAGAGGATTTAGTTCTATACCAATGGAATTCCGATTTAATAATGAACTTTCTATTAGGGTTGTCCCTGAACCACAGAAAATATCACATACGATGTCACCTTCATTTGAGAATGCTAGGATTAGCTTTCTAGCGACTTGCGGAATAAACATTGCTGGGTAGGGATGAAAGCCATGCGAGTAAGTCTTAGTTTGATATGTTTTAAAATCCCATTCTTCAACCCATTGTCTTGGAGTTATTTCGTTAGCATAATGTTCTTTGTGATTAAAAGGGGAGTCTGATGTAATTTGTTTTTCTAAAGTATTTATCTTGTAATCTATCGCATTATTAATTAATAAATTGTTATCAAATAAATAAGGAGTTTCACTTTCCTTGATTTTAAATTTACTTGGATTTTGTGGGGCATTAATATATATGCTCTTTTTAAGATATTTTTCTAATATGTCTTTATGAAAACGTCGTTGCCCTCCTGGGGTCCTTGTTGGATTTATAAGGCCTTTTTCTTCCATTCGGTAAATGGTTTTAGTGCTAACGCCTAAAAATATGGCTGCTTGTTTCGTATTCAACATTTCTTTTTCATCAAATCGACTTTTTTGCATATTCATACCTCTAGAAGCATTGTACAACATTGGACATTACTAGTCAATCGTGCCATATTATTAAGTTTTTTATGAATATTTAAGGAATAAAATTACTTGAACAATCTCTCCTTATTTTGTTAACTATACACAAAGAGTTGGCTTAACCGAAGAAGAAATCCTTCGGCATAGTTCGACTGCGCTCACCACAAATCGCTCAGGACAAGTAAAAATAGTTGAAGAACAGTGACGACAGTAATGAGTGATGAGATGTTAGTAATGAGAAAGGACAAAACTAGGAGAACCTAAATGCAGACAGGAACTATTTGGATAATCGCAGGGTATTCAATTATTGCAGGAGGGTTGTTTCTAGGTAGTCTGATAGTTCATTATGGGAATAGAATAAATCAGCAAATATCTGAACAGAATATTCTAGACAAACAAAAAAATTCTGAAAATATAATTACTAATCAAATTAAAGAGTTAAAGAACGAAGTAGTAAAGCTACAGAAAGTTAATGAAAAGGAATTAAGCTCTCAGTTCTCTGGGGGATATCAATTATTTGGAGTTATAAATAAGCAAATTATTCCCTCTGCAAAGCCCTCAACAGAAGCAATAAAGATTTCTTGGTCAAATGCTAGAATATTAAATATTACGAATGATTTTATAGATATAGTGCTTCCAGATGCAGTATTCCCCGGAAACAATATCTTAAATAATATCGCGATTAGAGTAAAGAATGAAGAAGGCTTTGTGTCTCAAGGTACTATTGTGGTCAGCGGCTGGGCTTCTTTTGTGAAAATATTGAAGTCAGACAAGGGCAAGATAATTGCAGTTGTAGGTTATAGAAAAATAGAGAATCTAAAGAAATAGTATCCGTGCCAGGCTTCTCTAACTTCGGATTCAATTTACAACCGGAATGCCTATGCAAAACAAGAATCAAAACAATGAATATGAAGAATTGGATCAGTATGATTATCTCACGGATGAGTATTTTGATAAAGTCCAAGATAGGTATAGTATTTCAATAGGGAAATTCTTAATAAACTTTAGCCTATTAGAACATGAACTCAATTTGGCAATTGCTGAAATATTACATCAGGGCAGCCATGAGAGTGGTTACGTGGTTATTGAAAAACTTTCTACTTATGACAAAATTGATTTATTCTACAAAATGTATGCTAGGTTAGAATCAGTTAGTGATAAGAAGCATAAATGTCTTTTAAATAATATTACTGAAGGACTAAAGAGCATAAATACATTTCGCAATACCATTATACATGCTAATTGGCAATCTTTGTCAAAAGAAGGTTATGTCAGAAGTAAAATTGTAGTTGATAGCCAAGAGGGATATGTGAAATTTAAAAAAGTAATAGTTACTCCAAAGATAATACGTCAGAAAATAAATGAGATTAGAAAGTTAATTAATAAAATAGATGAATATAACGAGAAAGCATTTGATTTTTAATGAATGTCGAATCCGTGTCAGGCCCGAAAAAGCAGTTAAAAAGTGTATAAGTTATAAGGTTGTTGTGGATCCCGGATGTTATGCGACATCGCAGCGGTAAGCGCGGCGAACATAAATGGCGGGTGATAGTCAAATGAAAGATCTTTCGGAGATGGTCTTTATTGCCGAGATCGTGATGCAGGCGAAGATTGCGAAACGGGCTGCTGAGCGTCTGCAGGTCACCACTGATCACTTCAACGAGATTGAAGTTTGGGGGGCAATCCAATCAATTCTCATAGCCGCCGGAAATGTCTCCAAGATTCTCTGGCCATCGCGGAAGTCGTCTGTAGCGCGAGGTAAGGCATTACGAATGTTGCTCAATGTCGATAACCGCAACCTGCTTTCCGATCGTAAGTTCCGAAATCATTTTGAGCACTACGATGAGCGAATCGAAGACTGGTTTGAGGAAAATCGTTCTGCGGTTTATATGGACCCAAGTATCGATTCATTCAAATCGATCTGGGGAAGCAATCCTGCCAACTGTCATAGGACCTATAACCCATTGACGCAGACTTTGACATTTCGCGGCGAATCGGTGGATTTGGCGGCGCTGCTGAATGTGCTTGAGGAGATTCGATATAAGTGTCGTTACCTCGCACTGCCGTGAAGTCCGAGTCCGTGTCCCCACCGTTGCGGGGCTATTGACAACAGAATAATAAAGCAATAAACTATTTACAGTTGCAGGAAGCCAGGAAGGGGGAAGTATGGTTTTCCTTAAGCAGCTTTTGACAAGCCGATAATTGCACCAAGCGACCAGTAAGGTTGTTTGGTGTTTTTAATTTGGAGAGGAAAATGAAAAGATTAATTCAGGCAGAATTTAACGGGAGTTACGTGAAATGTTAAAGAGAGTTTCATTGCTTATATTAGGAATCTTACTGTCATCGAATACATACGCTATGACAGACGCAGAGTTGGCTGCAGAGGAACAAAAATATTTGCAGCAAATAGATCAGATAGCCGAAGAAAAAAGGCAATTATTAAAACAAATGGAAGAAATCGAGAAAGTAAGAAAAGCCGGCATTTCTTTGCCTGCTCCGGAGATAAAAAAAGAAATAGTGCCGGTCAAGGAAACGATTTATGTAAAAGAGATCATAGTTGAGGGCGTTTCGGTCTTTAGTGTCAGAAAAATCAGATCTATCGTGTCGAAATACTCAAATAGAGAGCTTTCTAAAATTGATATAGGAAATATTCAAACGAAGCTTCAGAATTTATATATGAACAAAGGCTATACGGCAGCGCGGGTATATATAGATATTAATACTTTGCCGCAAGGTATCCTAAAATTCGTAGTACTTGAGGGAGTAATAGAAAAAATACGTTTTTCAGATAAACAGGATCCTTTGCCGATATTTATGGCGTTCCCGTTTTTAGAGGGCAATGTTTTTAACATTCGTAATATTGAACAAGGGCTGGAGCAGATGAATAAAATAAAATCTAATGATGTGGTTATGAATATAGTGCCGGGAGAAAAAGAGGGCGAGACTATAGTAGAGCTTAAAAATAAGCCGAGCCGAAGAACAAGATTAAATATCGGCGTCGATAATGCAGGGTCAGAGACGACCAAAGAGTATAGAAATACTACCGGGCTGGAAATTGATAATTTCTTCAGGCTTAACGATAATTTGACTTTGAATTACGTTCGGGGATTGAATGACAAGGAAGACGAATTTTATTCGAATACTTATTCTGCGATCATGAGCATCCCGTTCGGGTATTGGACATTTAGCGCCAATTATTCAAAATCCTTTTATTTAACGACTGTGCCGGGATTATTCGGAAATATCCAGTCAAAAGCCGATTCATACACGCAAGGTTTAAGCGTCGATAAAATGCTTTTTAGAGGACAACGATACAGGTTCAGCTCGGGCGTAAAAATAAGCAGAAAAGAAGTGAATAGTTTTTTGATTCAAGGTATAATTTCTCAAAAATTGCCGTCGAGTATGCAAATAGCCCCTGCGGAGCTTTATATTATGGACACACATTATTTAGAGAACGGCTCATTAATGATCCGGTTGAATTATATTCGCGGGCTTGATGCGTTCGGGGCACAAAAAGATCCGCAAGACATAAAAATAGGAGATCCTAAAGCTCAATACGAGGCTTTGGGCGCCCTTGGTTATTTTTATTCAATATTCAATGTTCCGGGCGTAAATTTTCCATTGACGTATATGGCAAATTTTCGGGCGCAGTATTCCTGGTACGATTTGTTAGGTTCCGAGCAGTTTGGCACGAGCGTCAGGGGGTTTAAAGACGGCGGAGTAAGCGGCGAAAGCGGTTTTAGTATAAGCAACGATATAACGACTCCGCTTGAAAATTGTTTTTCATTTTTTGACGATAAAAACGTTACGAAAGCCTTAAAGTATTTTTCTATCGGAGTATTTTACGATGTCGGCATGATCAGGCCCAACACTTACGGAAGCGTTCAAACTATGTCGTCGTGGGGGCCTACAATAAGCGGAAACTATTTGAAGTATATCAATTTCAATCTTTCACTGGCTAATATAATTGCTGTTCCCGATTATTTTTATGGTGAAAAAAGCTCTGTGAGCTTTAGCGTTAACACGAATATTCCGTTATTTTAAGGTAAATGAAAAATGAAATATAAATTGACAATATTTTGTGTTTGCGCCGCCTTGATCGGATTTGGCGGTTTTATCGCGTTAAATCATTTTAATATTCTTAATAGAACCGGTGTGGTAACGGAACAATATAGCGACGGAACAATAAAAAGCAAAACAACTTATTTTGGCGGACGAAAAATAAATGTAAAACTATATAAAAACGGACGCCTGCAAAAAGAAGAATTTTTTGAAAACGATAAACTAGTCAGGGAGTGCTGGTATTATGAGAACGGGATTATTGAGACTGATAAGCGATATAGAGGCGGCGTGATCAAAAGCACAACTTATAACGATATAAACAACATAAGAAATAATTGGACCTTGTATAAAAATGGCAAAATAGAAAAGAAAAGATGGTATTTTAAGAACGGGCAAATGGAGTATGAGAAATCATTTAAAAACGGGGAATTAACGCAAGAAAGCGGCTTTTATGAAAACGGGGATCTGCATTGGGTAATAGGATATAATACAAAAGAAAATATCTTATTTAAGAAAATGTATGACCGCGGCTATATTCTTGATGCTCATATAAGTTACGAAAACGGCAAAGAAGAAATAATTTATATCAAACCGGATTTATTAAATAAAGAGAAATTTTTAAGCGAAAAGGGTTCTGACCGCAATCAAAATAAAGAAATAGTAGAAAGCATGTTCAA
>JAPLKN010000101.1 GCA_026388075.1 Elusimicrobiota bacterium | reverse complement strand
CGCCTTGTTTGTCAAAGGCCTGCGTGAGAAAAAAGGTATTGAGAAAAGTTTTTGGGCGAAAAAGTTCATTCAAAGCATTGTTTATTCAAAAGAAAAAGTCGTTGTAAATTTAAATACTTTTACAAATTGCCTTCCCCCCTTGTCAGAAACGCCTCAAATTCCATTCACAAATAAAAAAGAAGAAGGGTTTTCTCCTTCTTCTTTCATTCCATCACAGTTCGTTCCGTTAGGAAACGCTGCACATCTGATTCTATTCCGAACTGTTGATGTTATTCTACCAAACATGATTCACGGTTGCAAGAGTAAGGATATTTGATTTTGATTGATGATTGACCATGACACAACACTGCTTTGATTCGGCTTTCCCTTCGTCCGCCTTTGGCGTCCTCAGGTGGGCTCCCTCGCCCGCTCAAAACGATTTATTTTTTTATTCCCGCGCGCAAAGTTTTTAAAAAGTTGTTCAAGAACTTGACACCTGTATATATATACAGTATAATGTTTTTGCCATGGAAAAACAAGAGCTTACAGATCGGCAAAATGAAATACTGGACTTTATAAAGAATCATATTGATTCCAAAGGTTTTCCTCCGTCAATTGATGAGATCATGAAAAATTTTGGAATAAAATCACCGACAGGGGTTACGGATCATCTAAATGCACTTGCAAGAAAAGGTCATATTCTAAGGCATCAAAATATATCAAGAGGCATTGAGATTATCAATAATGAAGAAGTTCAACAGGAGAGTCCAGAGTCTTCTTCTATTCCAGTCTTAGGGACTATTGCTGCGGGAACGCCAATTCTTGCTCAAGAAAATATTGAATATAAAATCTCGATAGATAAGTCACTTTTTGGAAATCCAACAAAATTATTTGCTTTGAGAGTGAAAGGCGACAGTATGATCAATGCTGGTATATTCAACGGTGACTATGCAATTATTCATCAACAGCCAGCAGTTGAAAGAGGAGAAATTGGGGCAGTTATTCTGAATGATGAAGCAACTTTGAAAAGAGTTTTTGTTGAAAGGAATGCTGTTAAATTAGCAGCAGAAAATGATAAAATTAGACCTATCATTATCAAAAAAGCTGAAACAAATGTTTTGATAGCAGGTAAACTTAAGGGCGTAATTAGAAAACTGTAGAAGGTAATATGAATTTTAAAATAAATGAATCAATAACAAAATTACGCGGCGGTTACTATACCCCGGCTCCAGTTGCAAAATTTCTAAGCCAATGGGTATTAAACAAAAAACCTAAGACCATTTTAGAACCCAGCTGTGGAGACGGAGTTTTTATAAGAGCGCTTAATGGGATACTGAAATACAAAACGAGTTTTACAGGTATAGAATTGTTTTCCGAGGAAGCGGAAAAGGCAAAATATAGTGCGACAAAAAATCGTTTATTGCAATCACAAATAATCGTTTCTGATTTTCTTGATTGGGCAAATAGAAAAATTGAAGAGAATACTAAATTTGATGCTGTAATCGGAAATCCTCCTTATATTCGTTATCAATATCTCGAAGATAAAGCTCAACAGCTAGCAGAAACTATATTTTCAAAATTCGATCTATCATTTACGAAACATACTAATGCTTGGGTTTCATTTATTATTGCAAGTATAGGATTATTAGCTCCTTCTGGAAGACTTGCAATGGTTATACCTTCTGAAATATTACATGTGTTGCATGCAGAATCCCTTCGTAAATTTCTTCTATCAGAATGTGAGCGTATATTATTAATTGATCCCAATGAATTGCTTTTTGAGCAAGCACTGCAAGGTACAATGTTGCTGTTAGTTGAAAAGAAGAACAAGCCTTATATCCCTTCAAAGGGAGTCGCAATCTTATCTGCCCCTGACAACACATTTCTTTCTAATAATCCAGAGCTATACTTTCAAAAAGCAAAGTATTTATCCGGAGACTTGCTGAATGGAAAATGGATGAAAGTTCTTCTGTCGTCCGCAGAACTTAATGTATTTGAAAAAGTTACCAAATACAAATCAATAACTAGGTTTAATAAGTTGGCAACAGTGGATGTAGGGATAGTCACAGGGGCGAACAAGTTTTTTTTAGTGAATGACGAAATTGTGGCGCAATTTAAACTGCATAAATACATTCGTCCTATGTTCGGTCGTAGTGCGTATTGTCCAGGAATTATTTATGATCATAAAATTCATAAGATGAATCAAAAACAAGGATTCCCTACAAATTTTCTTATGTTTGATGCCACTCCAATTGAAAAGCTTCCCAAGGGAATCAGAGATTATATAAAACAAGGTGAATTGCTACATATCCATACACGATATAAATGCAGAATACGTTCTCCTTGGTACAAGGTTCCTTCCTTATATTCGACAGCAGTATGTATGTTGAAGCGATCTCACAATTTTCCGAGACTAATTCTTAACAAGGCAAAAGTGTTTACCACTGATACTGCGTATCGGATATGCCCAATTTCTAAAGATATTCCAAATTTAATTTTTAACTTTATTAATAGTTTAACAGCTTTATCGGCTGAATTAGAAGGACGACATTATGGCGGAGGAGTTTTGGAACTTGTGCCTTCGGAGATAGAAAAACTATTTGTTCCTGAAACAAGAAATTCTTCAATTTCCTTAGCAGATCTTGATAATAGAATAAAAAATAGCGTTAGAACTGATATTTTGTTCCCTCAGCAGGATAAGATTGTGTTAAAAGCGGCAGGTTTATCGGGAAGCGAATGCGATGTCTTGTATAATGCTTGGGATAAAATACGCTCTAGGCGGCAGAGGTTAGTTTCAAATGCGTATGAAGGAAGTGATTTTTATGAATAATGAGATAGAAATAATACAAAAACTCATTTCTAAATTTGATGCGGATAAACAAATACTAACGTCAGATACTTCTGGTTTCACTGAAACTGAAACCAGAATAGAATATATAGACCCATTTTTTGAATGTCTTGGTTGGGATATGTCTAACAAACACGGAACTCCAAACAGCCTGAAAGATATTGTTCGGGAAGAATCACAACCTAACGAAACGTCTACAAAACGTCCCGATTACACCTTTAGGATTGCTGCCACGAGAAAATTTTTTGTAGAGGCAAAGAAACCATCTGTTAATATTAAAACTCATAAGGAAAGTGCATTTCAACTACGTAGCTATGGCTGGACTGCGGGGATGCAGGTCTCTATTTTAACAAATTTTCAAACATTGCGAATTTACAATACTCAAATAGCACCTCAGGAATTGGACAACGCAGATGCAGGTCTAATTTTAGAAATTGACTATAAAGACATTCCTTCAAAATACAAAGATTTGCTTTCTCTGTTTGGAAGAGAAGCAGTAGCAACAGGGAGTTTAGATAAAGCTTATGGTGTTATAACCGTAGCACATGTAAATACTTTGTTTTTAGATCGAATAAACAATTGGCGAATTCAAGTGGCTAGTGATTTAAATTCGCGATACCAAGAATTAGGTCTAAATGAACTAAATGATATTACTCAAAAGGTGATTAATCGTATTATTTTTATTCGTATGTGCGAAGATCGAGGAATAGAAGGAGAAGAACGCTTACGCAATGTCTCAAAGACAAAAAGTTATGTTGACTTGAAGGCACTCTTTAAGGAGCTTAATGAAAGGTATAATACAGGACTTTTTGAAACTACAAATGATCCGCTGCAAAATAACTACTCAATAGATTCTCAAATATTCTTTAGCATTGTAGAAGAACTTTACTTTCCAAAGTCTCCATATAGTTTCAGTGTGCTTAATGCAGATTTCCTCGGACAAGTATATGAATTATTTTTAACAAAACGACTTTCTTTTGACGATGCAAAGCAAATCATTCTAGAAGACAAACCACTTTATGATAGTCGCGAAGTTATTACAACTCCTCAACCCATCGTTGATGAAATTGTGAGGCGATCTTTTTCAGGCAAGCTTATTGAAATGCGGGAATCCGGAATACTCAACTATGATTCATTAAGATCGCTTCGAATTCTTGATATTGCGGTAGGGTCAGGTCGTTTCCTCTTGAGGTGTTTAGATGAGCTTGCTGATGCGGCTTTAGAATGTTTAATGAAAAAGGGCGATTTTTCACAAATATATAAAAAATCGGAAGGCGATTATCGTTTATCTTTTGTAATAAAAAAAGAGCTCCTTGAGTCTTGTCTTTTTGGGATTGACATTGATTACAATGCTGTTGAAGTCGCAAGGTTTAGTTTATTGATTAAGTTATTAGAAGACGAAAACAAAGGGACACTTCCTAGTGGTAAGAAGATTCTTCCAAATATCGATCAGAACATTGTTTGGGGCAATTCAGTAGTTGATAATGATTTCTCAAACATAAATAGAGATGTTATCGAGAGTACACGTCCATTAGATTGGAAGACGGCTTATCTGCCAGTTGGATTTGACTTAATTGTAGGCAATCCGCCATATATTAAAACCGAAGATATGAAAGTTAAAACGAAATATGAATATGATTATTACAAAAAAAAATATCAATCACCGTATAAACAATTTGATAAGTACTATATTTTTCTTGAACGAGCCATTTCAAAATTAAATGAGAAAGGTTGGGTAGGAATGGTAGTTCCAAACAAATGGATAACGATTGAAGCGGGAAATAAACTTAGAGAAATGTTGACAAAAAATAACTTAGTTGCCGAAATTGTTGATTTTGGCAATGAATTACTCTTTGAAGGTAAATCTACTTACGTATGTCTTCTTTTACTTTCAAAGTCAAAAAAAGATTCGTTTTGGTATCAATATGTTAGAGATTATTCCGTATGGACACTTACTCCTCATGAAAAAGGGATTTCTCTTGATAGCCAATTGCTTTTTAATCTTAGGGGCAGATCGTGGGTTTTGCCAGCGAGCAAAACAGAAGCACTGGTTCTTGCCAAACTTTATAGAAATTCTTTGCTTCTAAGTGAAATTGTTGATGTAATTAATGGAATACAAACGAGCGCGGAGGATATTTTTTCAATTGAGAAATGGGTTGAAAGAAATGGGATACTGAATTTTGAACGGAACAATGTAACTTGGGAAATGGAAAACAGTATTACTAAACCCTATTTGATAAATTCAACATCACAGGTATGGTCATATTTGCCCATAGAGGCTGATTCACGTATTATTTTCCCCTATCACCAAAATTCTGATGGAGAGGCAGTATTGATTAAACCTTCTGATCTATCTAAAAAATATCCTCTTGCATATAAATATTTTAGTGCCAATAAAGAACGCTTGCTCGAACGAGACGTTTCACCACCGTATAAGTCCGACGAATATTATTGTTATGGACGCCATCAAGCGTTAAATGTAGCATTTAAAAGCCCAAAAATTATTTACTCTGTTAATCAATTAGGTGATAAATATGGCATTGATATGTCAGGTGTTGGTTTTGCCTCAGGTGGAACAGCAGGCGAAGTAGCACTTATTAATCCTAAAAGCGGATATTCCCTAGAATTTATTTTGGGGCTACTTAATCAAAGGGTTGTTGAATATTTCTTGAGAAAACGAGGTAGTTCATTTCGAGGAGGATATTTTAGTCGAGGTTCTGCCGTTATTTCTGATTTGCCAGTACCCAAACTCAATTTTTCTAATGAAAATCATCTTAAGTCGCATGAAAGAATTACAAAATTAGTTAAATCAATAATTGAAATTCAGAAGAACATAAGATCATCCGTAGGAAGAGAAATTGAGCAGTTATCTGCAAAAAAGATTCAGTTAATGACAGAACTGAAAAGTGAATATAATAGTATCTGGGATTTTCATGAAGAAGATGATAAATTAATATTGCCTGGTGAATAAAATAAGCCAAATAATTAAAGTGAGTTCAAATTAATTATGCAACATAGAAATAAAGGGGAAGTAAAAATGACAAAAGAAAAAAATGATGACCTGAGTATTCTAAAACAGGAGCCTTTTTCTGATTGTATTAAGCAGCTCGAAGAACTTATATCACAAAACAATAGGGTATTTCTTTTGGGCGCAGGTTGCAGTCGATGTGCCGGATTACCTTTGACTTCTGAATTGACTGATAAAGTTTTAAAAAAACTGTCGACGTCTGGAGGAAAGGCGGAAAAGATACTCACGGCAATACAGAAACAATTTCAGGGTTCCACGTTGACTACAATCGAAGATTATATGAGTGAGCTTGTAGACCTGTTGGCAATTGCAGAGCGCAGAAAAGAAAAAAATTCTTCAAAGAAAGACATTTCATTAGATGGGGTTGATTATGATGCGGATATGCTTAGGGATGCTCTTGCAGCAATAAAGGAGACAATTGCGGAATGTCTTGATTCAAAGGAACTTGAGATTGATACACATAGGCAGTTCGTGACCGCAGTCCACCATATTCTTAGGTCAGGTAAAACTGAAAGTACAGTTCCGGTAGACTATTTTGTGCTAAATTATGATACCCTCATAGAAGATGCTCTAGCGTTAGAATGCTTTTCGTACGTCGACGGGTTTACTGGTGGTGCAACGGGATGGTGGGACACAGATACCTTCAAGAAACATGATTCAATTGCTCGTGTGCTAAAAGTGCACGGGTCAATTGACTGGTGTCAGCTAGAGAACGACCTTGTTCCCAGACGTCTAAGGAGTGGGGGCAAAACGTGTTACAAAATAGTTCCAAAGAACAAGGTAATGATTTGGCCGGCTTCCACAAAATATCAGGAGACTCAAAAAGACCCTTTTGCACAGATTTTGTCAATTATGAGGCAATCGATGAGGCCTGAACTGCATTCGGAAGTTGTCTTAACAATTTGTGGATATAGGTTTAACGATTCGCATATCAATATTGAGCTTGAAAGAGCTTTAAAAGAATCTGATGGAAGACTAACTCTTTTGGCTTTTACGGAATTTGACAGACCTCAGGGTCAATTGGAGCAATGGCATTTGGATATGACGATTACTGAACAGATTAGAATTTATGCAAAGAGAGGTTTTTTTCATGGAAAGGTGCAGTCTTCTGCTGACAAAGATTTGCCTTGGTGGAAATTTGAAAATCTGACCCGTATCCTAGGGGGTGAAAGATGACTTCCTTTTCTAACGATCCAAATGACCCTATAGAGAATCTTGCAGTTGGAAAAATTATTGAGGTTGATGGATCACATAT
>JAPLKN010000100.1 GCA_026388075.1 Elusimicrobiota bacterium | reverse complement strand
GGGACAATTAGGCTTATTTTTTCTTCCAACTGTTTTTCGATATCTTGCGAAAATGTTCCTTTTATTTCTTTGTCCACCCGCACAACCTGCTGATGCTGGGCAATGATTCTCGTTTTTATTATTGTAGGCCTAGAATCATTTACAACTATTCCGTCGGTTGCTATATTTTTTGTTTTAAGAGAATCTCTTATTTGCTCCCCAACCAAATCGTCCCCTATTACAGCAATTACATTTACCTTTGCCCCTAAACTTGATAGATTATTGGCAACATTTCCTGCCCCGCCCAAAGCCTGGGTTTCCTTTGTAACTTCAACCACGGGCACGGGAGCTTCGGGAGAAATTCTTAAAACATTTCCCCATATAAACCTGTCCACCATTATATCGCCAATGACAAGAATAGACTTTTTTCTGAATTGTGGAACAAAATTGATTAGATTTTTCATATCTTTTGTATTTTAGCTAATGGATTTAAATTTATTAGCTCATTTTAACAAATTTTTACTATTTATTCCATACTTTTTAGTCGCGCCGTAATAGAACCTATAGATATTTGGGACCTCATCATAACTGGAGCTTTTCTTTGATCCGCAGTTACCCATATCCATAGCCTGCCGCTTGATTTAAAGATACCTGTACCTTCCTTAACATGGGGCTCTAAAATAAAACATTCAAATTCGCCGGCAGGAACTTTCTTTTTTTCCCTGCCAAGAACTTTAACAATAAGTGGGTATGACTTATCTCCCGAATTTACATCAATGGAATAATCTTTGCCGACCTCAAGTTCTTTGGTTCTTATATAATAAAGGGAAGAAAAAGCATCATGTATCCATGGAAATATATCTCCGCTTTCTTCTTTTCCAACAACGCTATATTTAAGGTTTATCTGATCGTAAAGTACTGTTTTTGTTTTTATCTCGTCTTTTTCATATGCATTTTCCGAATATTTTAAACTGCAAAGACTTTCCGTATCTATCCATGATTCGTACATATTTCTTACCTTATAAATTTTGTCAAAAAAAGGAGTTGATCGGGTTTCATTAACTATATGATAGGCCGGTCTGTCTCCTACATTTTCTATTCCCCGCACTTCCAATGTGGCATAACCAATTGTAAGAAATTTCCAGGAAACCTCAAACAAAAGTTTTTCATTGGCAGGAAAAGCGTTATTGGTTTCTTTTCTCCATACAAAAGGGCCGGAAGAAACTTCAATTGGCTGAAATTGAGTTAAAGACATAGATGAACCGGTTACTGATATTGTTTCAGGCAATTCTAAGGGAAGATTTGGAATAATAAGGACATTGCCTATTCTTATTTTATGCGGATTTTTAATTCTGTTTGCTTTAGCAATTATCGGATATTTTTTCCCATCAGAATAATATTTATAGGCAATTTTTGCAAGAGTATCGCCTTCTTTTACTAAATGTATAATAGCCTTGGAGTTTTCCTTATCTTCTTCTTGGCAAAAAGAAAATGTCGTTTCAAATAAAAGGACGATTAGAACAAGAATTAAAAAACAAATATTTTGGTAAATTTGATATATTTTATTTTTCATTTAATTTTTTACCATGTATTTGGCCGCGTAAAGAAAGTTTTTAAATATTTTTTCCGGTTTAATTAATATTTTATCTTTTTTTATTTTTTTAAGCTCCTGTTTCCCGTGTCCGGTTAGTATAAATATGCCTTTTCCGCCCATATTTTTCCCGAGCAAATAATCATTGGCATGGTCGCCGACGGTAAAAGATTTTTTCAAATTAATATTAAACTTTTTTTGTGCCCGTTTTACCATTCCAAGATTGGGCTTTCTGCAATCGCATCCTGAGTCCGGCCCATGAGGACAAAAATAGACTGCATCCAGCTTTACCCCTTTTCTTAAAAGCATACTTTCAAGATATTTATGAATCTGTTTTAATTTATTTGTTGTCAAAAAACCTCTTGCAATGCCAGATTGATTTGTAACTAAAATGAGCTTAAATTTCTTTTCTTTCAAAATCTTTAAAGCTTCTACCGCACCCGAAAGAAGTTTTATTTCATTTACTTTTCGTAAATAATTTTTTTCATGTATTATGGTGCCGTCACGATCTATGAAAACCGCGCGGTTTTTTTTATCTTTTCTTCCCAAATATTTTCTCCGTTTTCAAACTTTAATTCAATATCAAGCGAGTATACCCTTTCCGTGACGCTATTATCTAAAGTCTCAAAAACTTTTTTTAAACGTATTGAATCTTTTGCTGTAGTAACTATATAAGACCGGTCAGAAACCGATGCAAACACTTTTTTTATATCTTTTTTAGAAAACCAATGATGGTCTCTAAATTTAAAATGCTGTATCACATTAAGGCCGAGTTTTTCAAGTGTTTTCTTAAATCCAATGTTTTCGCCTATTGCCGATAACGCAACTATTGGCTTGTCTTTCAGTTCAGAAATAGCTGATATTTTTTTGTCCTTTATCCTCGTTAGCTGAACAGGATTATATTCAGCCCTTATCGGCTGTATACCAGCCTCAGAAATAAGCTTTTTTTCAATAGATTCGGTATTTTTTGACAAATCGCAATTGTTAAGAACAACAATATCAGCTCTTTTCAATGAAGATAAAGGCTCTCTTAAAATACCGGACGGAATAAGAAGCCCGTTCCCGAAAGGATTTAAAACATTTATGCATACGATATCAAGATCCCGCTCAAGATCCCAGTGCTGAAATCCGTCATCTAAAATGAAAACATCCGGAGAAAATTTATCTAAAACCATTTTGGCAGAATTAAACCTGTCTGACCCAGAAACAACTATTGCGCCGGGAACACTTTCAGAAATTAAGTATGGCTCATCACCCGATATTTCAGCCGGAACAAGCATATTTTTGCCGTCACTTACTAATACAATTTTATTCTCTTTCTTTTTGTATCCCCTGGTAAGTATACAGGGCTTTAGACCGAGAGAAATTAAATATCTGGCGGTTTTAATTACTAAAGGAGTTTTACCGGTCCCTCCCCACGTTATGTTTCCTATGCTTATTACCGGTTTCGGAAGTTTCCTTGTCTTAGTAATTCTTCTGTCAATTTCTAGTCCAGCTCTATAGAGGAAAGAAAAAGGATATAAAAATTCTCGCATTAAGATATCTTTTTGTAATATTTTTCCCAAAGTTTGATAAACTTTATCGCCGTATAATATGCATAAAGAAAGGAAAGTATAAACCCGACTTTACCATCCCAAAAACCCAACTTCTGAATATACATCTTATGAAAAAAGGCTAAAGGATATACTATAAGCTGAATTATTTTAAATTTTTTACCCTCATTAAACATCTCTTCGGCTCTTAGTGAAGAATATCTATCCATTTTTTTCATAAACTGGTCTAAACTTAAAAAAGGATATTGTAAAATATGCCCTTTAAGGTACCCTATTTTGCCATTAAGTTTATACGATTCATGAACTAATTGTTCAGTATATTTCATTTTATTTTTATTAAAAAACTGCGGCTGCCTGTAATCGGGATACCACCCGCAATGCCTGACCCAATACTTTAAGAAATGACTTTTTCTGGGAACATAATAAGCGTCAGCCTCAGGGCCTTTGGATAATTTTTCAAGAATTTCGTTTTTAAGCTCTTCCGTTACTCGCTCATCAGCATCAACGCTTAACACCCAATCATTTGCACAATGCTCAAGCGCTATATTTCTCAATTTTCCGAAACCTACAAACTCCTTTTGAACAATTTTATTTGTATATTGTCTTGCGATATCAAGGGTTCCGTCGGTGCTGAACGAATCCATAATAACAATCTCATCTGCCCATTTTACGCTCTCAAGGCAGTCTTTTATTTTTTCTTTTTCGTTAAAAGTCATAACATAAACTGAAAGTTTATTCATTAAACCTCCTGACTTCGCATTACCGTTAAAACAATCTTCTTTTTTCGTATCGCATTAGCCCCAGGACTTTCTTATTTATTTTCTAAAAGAAATTAGATTTTAATATAAATTGTAAAATCTAAGAGTCGTGTTTACAGTTTTTCCCCATTGAGCCGGTTATGAGTCGAGCATTTTTAAGGGAGTCTTCGGTTTTTCGTGTTTGAGCCCCATCATGGCAAAGCCGAAGGGGCGAGTTGAAAAACCGCCTGAAAAATGCGAGCGAATGGCTCACAGGGTGCATTTCTTTTAATTACTTTTCTTTAGGCAAGTAAAGAAAAGTAATCCAGGGGTGCAGGGGCGGGAAAGCCCCGCGATTTCCCCTGTTTTGTAAACAGATCTTCAAAGTAATACATATAATTCCCTGTAAACATTTATAACATTCTTGATCATATTATTTATACTGAACTTTTCATTAACAAATCTAGCCGCTTCTTCCCCCATCTGCTTCAACTTAGGTTTATTTAAAAGTAGCTGCTGAATACTCATGGCTAGAATTTCCGGATTTTCGGATGGAATAAGTATGCCCGTAATCCCATTCTGAAAAGTTTCCGGGATTCCGCCAATATCAGTGCCTATCACCGGCTTTCCCATGCCCTGAGCTTCAACCATTACCTGCCCAAACCCCTCTTTATCCCAGGAAAGAAAACAAAATATATCCATAGCCGCTATATATTTTTCTATTTCTTCCTGATACCCCGGGAAAAACACTATATCCGAAACACCCAGCTTTTGCGCCATCTTTTTCAAATCTTCAAGTATTGGCCCGGTCCCGACTATCAAATAGCGGTTATTGGAAAGCTTATTTTTCAGCATCGCAGCAGCTTCAATAAGATATTGCTGTCCTTTTCCTTTCGGCTTGTTCATCTGGCCAATTGTGCCGATTACATCTTTTCCTTCAAGGCCATATTTTTTTCTAACTTCGCTTGCAGAAACCTTTGAATTAAACCTTTCAAAATCGGTGCCGTTATATACCACCTGAATTTTTTCTCGCGGAACATTTTCCCTTTCTTGGAGATCTTTAGCGACAATTGATGAAATTGCGATAACTTTATCCGCTAATAGATAATGCGTCCTCGTATAAAACATGTGGGGAATATGCGCATGCCTGTGAAAGACAACCTTCGTTTTTGATTTGCGCAGAAATTTCATAATTATGCAGGGCCAAAAAACCTTACCCTGATGAGCATGAATTATATCAATATTTTCTTTTTGAACTATCCACCAAAGCTTAAGAATACCTATCGGATCAAATGAGCCTTTTATCATGATTGAAAAGTTTTTAAGGTTCATTTTTTTTGCATATTCTATCAAATAGCTTTTCTTAGGTGCTGCAATATAATTTTGAAGGCCTTCTTTTTCAAGCCCTTGGGCAAGCGAAAGCATAAGCTTTTCAGCCCCGCCTGCTGTCCATGAAGAAAAAAGATGAAGGACTCGCTTAGAAAACATTGTATTATTATATTATTTTATTAAATTTTTATAAACCTTTATTGGAAATATTTCTCAAAGGAATAATTGACAGTTTAGTAACAAAAATATACAATTTTTTCATTCTTAAGGTTTAAGGTTATATTGTTTTATAGCAAAAACCTTTGTCCGTTCCCTATTTGAAGACAAAATAAAAAGGAGGTGTAAAAAATGAAAAAAGTTTTATTCATCTTAGTATTTGCAACGATAGCATTTGTTGGCTGCAAAAAGGCAAAAGAAGCTGCCGCGCCAATGACAGCGGCACCCACTCCAATTGAAGTAACTGTTTCAACTGTTACTGCGGCTCCCGCTCCATTAGCCCGTGCGGCTAAACCGGCACCGGCAAAACCCGCTAAAAGAATCCCGGTAAAAGCAGTAAGAAAATAAAAGGTTTTGTTATTATTATTATGACTAAAAAGGCAGGAATTATTAGTTCCTGCCTTTTTTATTTTTCATCTCTTTCTTATTATTAATGAACCTCCCCGCAGTCCGCCCAGGGCGGACGGGGTAACCAATAACTTCTCCCTTTGAAAAAGGGAGATTGTCAGCCCAAGGCTGACCAGCCGTGGGCGGGAGAGGGATTTGACGTTATTGAATCTTCCTCACAAACAGTTCGGTCCAAAGACTTCCCCCTCACCCCTCTTTTTCAAAGAGGGGAACATCTGTTACCCCGCATCAAGATGCGGGGAATTGCAAGTTAAAATGTCTTTTCAAGCCAAGAATCACATATTTTTATGAATTGTTCCGGAAATAAAACAAATATATTTTCCGCGTGGCCTGCGCCTTTAATAGTCTCCAGTTTTTTTGGTCTTTTTGCTTTTTCAAATAACTTTTGTCCGTGCTCCGCTTTTACCAGCCAGTCTTCGTCACCCTGAATAAAAAGTATTGAACGGGGAGAAATTTTTTGGACTACATCTATCGGCCTTACCTTCCTGATCAGCGGGCTGCCCGGCCTAACACCCTTGCCTTTTTCAATAAAACTTAAATTCAGTTCAATATCTTTTCTCACTTCTTTTTCCCATATGCGAAAATTTATTTTCCAAACATCATAAGGCGAGCTAACAGCTATAACATTATCAACATGAATATCATAGCTTGCCTCAATAATTGCGGTAGCGCCTCCCAAAGAAAATCCCAAAACTGCAACTTTTTCATAGCCTTCATTTTTTGCATAATCAACAATTGCGCGCAAGTCCTTATCCTCAAGAGCAGTCCATGTAAAAAAATCTCCGCTTTTTCCATGCCCCCTGAAATCAAAGGTTATTACGTCATATTCATTGGAAAAAACTTCAGCAAGTTTTTTCATTACAAAAATATCTTTATTGAAATAAAATCCATGGGCAATGATAATGACTTTCTTAAATCCGTTTATATATTGGTCAAACGCAATACGGATATCATCATCTGTTTTAATAAAATCTGTCTTGAAACTCATATTTTTCCCTTTTTAAAATAGGGACAGGGTAAGCTCAAGTTACCAATGCAACACTTGATTCCTGTATATTATACAGGACGAAAGGAGTTGCATATGACCCAGTATCACAGATTAACTGTTAATGAACGCGAAGAGATTAGCCTTGGGATAGCCCAAGGGCGCAGCAG
>JAPLKN010000099.1 GCA_026388075.1 Elusimicrobiota bacterium | reverse complement strand
AATGGTTAATTTTTCTTATTACTTCATGTAAATCTTCTTTAGCTTTCATTAAGTCCTGCTGCTGCGTCTGAAGAAAATTATATCTTTCTTCAAGGTTTGCGTATTCTTCCGGAGCAGCGAGATTTACATTCCCCAAAGATTCAATACGTTTCTTAAGACGTGTAATTTCTTCATCCGTTATTACAACATCTTTAAATTTATCTTTGATTTCATCAAATTTAAGCGAGAAATCCTCATTTAACCGTTTTTGCATGTTAAGTATTTGAAGCTCAAAACTCCTTTTATCAATTTCCAAGTCATGGATTTCCTGTTTATACTCTTCAAGTTTGTTCCTGCTGGAGTGAATTTGTTCATTTTTCTTTTCAATATTATTCATTAACATCTGTCGTTCTTTCAAAATATCCTGCACGCTGGATTCTTTTTGCGAAAATATTTTCTGAAATTCTCTTAATTTTTCTGCTTCTTCATGCTGAATTCTCTGAAATTCAGAGATTTTAAAATCAGCATTTTCAATTTCCTTTTTGTTTTGTTCCAGCTGAGCACTAATTGCAGCAATATTCTCATTAATTTTTAATTCTTCCCTTTGACGAGCTTCAATATTTGTTTTATATTTTGTTAATTCAATTTTTGAATTATTTAGTTGTTCTCTTGAATTATATTCTTTCTCGCGCAAAATTCGTATTTCAGCATCATTATTCTTTAAATCTTGTTTTATATTATCTTCTTCAGCATTCAAATTAAGAAGTTCGTTTTCAATGGAACGCATTTTTTCTAAAAGTTTTGTTTTTTCTTCTTCTTTAGTTTTTATCTGTTCTTGCTTAGAAGAAACTTCAAATTGAAAATTTTGAATTTTGCTATTCATCTCATTAAGCTGGTGTTTAGAAATTTCAATTTTAAGGTTTATTTTTTCATATTCTTCTAAAATACTTTCGCTTTTTCTTTCAAGTTGAATATATATTTCATCAAAAGATTTGTGTTGATCTTCAATTTTGGAAAGTTCCTTTCCATGAGATTCTATTTCAGCATTTAATTGCTTATACTGCTCATCAATTAAAATAGGTTTTTCAGTAGCAATTCTTCCTCCGCCCTGCATCAATGCTTCCCCATAAACAATATTTCCGTCAATTTGAGTATCCTTGCAAATGAATGCTAAAACATTATCGTAAACCTTGTCATATTTAATATGGGATAAAATTGACCTTGTATTGCTTCCTATCTGTGTTAAAAAGGATAAAGGATTTATTCCGGGGATGCGTTCCTTGACGATAAAAGTAATTCTGGCTAGATCATTTTCTTGGAGATATCGTATAGCGTTTTTTGCGGACTCAACAGTTTCGCTTATCATAAAATCAAGTTTTTCACCAAAAGCAGAGGCAACAGCCTGTTCCATTCCGGAATTAATCTTAATAATACTGCTAATAGGCCCGCTAATTCCTTCAATATTTTGGGATTTTAGTCTTTTAATTGTAGCTCTCAAAGGATCTTTTTCTTCCCATTCCTGCAAAGTCAGCTTTTTTGACTCAGCGGAAACTAGTTTCTCTTTAAAATTCAAATGAAGCGTCTTGGTTTTTTCTATCTTATTCTTTGTTTCTAATATTTGATTTTGAATCAAATCATAACTTGATTTAATTTCCTGAGCTTTTTTTATTGAAGAATCGATCTCTTTTTCTTTGGAAGAAATGTTGCTTTTGAAAGGGTCAAACTGAACCTGAAATTGATTTGAAATATCGCTAAGGTTTTCTACGTGCGTTTGGCAAGCGACAAGCAGCGATTTGAAACTGAGATGCTCCGTACCCGATTTTTCTTTGGTTTCATCAATAGAAGCGAGTCTTGAACGATAATCTGTTTCTTTTTTTATCAAACTCTCAAGAGTATTGCTTATCTCCTTGCTTAGATTTTCTCTTTCTTCATATTGTTTTGAAATTTTAGATAAACGGTCATTGTATTCTTTTAATTCTTTTTTTATCAGATTTATTTCATTTTCAAATTGCTTAATCCGTTCTTCAGAGATTTTGATTTCATCCAGAAGCTGCTTTTTCCTTTCGTTAGTCTCGGATTCGCGCTGAGTTGATTGGCTGATTTTTTCATCTGCAAGACTAATTCCGGATTTTATTTGAGAAAATTCCTCCTGCAGTTTAATATAAAGTTCGTCTTTTTGAGTATGAAGGAATCTAAGTCCTGATATCTCTGCGTCCACCCTATTAATAGAGGTATTTAACGTTTCAAATTCTTTGGTTTTTGGAATAAGAGAATTTTTAATTTTTTCAATTTCATTTTGATTTGAAATTATGTTCTGGACTACTTGTGCAATTTCAAGGCCTTTTAGCTCATCCTTGCTTTTTTGGTATTGACGTGCCTTTTTAGCCGCTATATCCAAAGATGCGATTTGTTCTTTTAATAGAACTAGCATATCATTGATGCGGTTCATATCTAATTCAACTTTTTCTAATTTTCTTAAAGTTTCTTCTCTTCTTACTTTATATTTAGAAACCCCCGCCGCCTCCTCAAACATTTCTCTGCGTTCTTCAGGTTTGGCTGAGATCAAAAATTCAACTCTTCCCTGTTCAATAACAGAATATCCTTCAGAACCAATTCCTGTATCAAGAAATAAATCTCTGATATCCTTTAGCCGGCATTGTGACTTATTTAAGAAATATTCGCTCTCCCCGCTTCTAAAAAGCCTGCGCATCACAACTACTTCTGAATAGTCAATGGGAAGTTTGTTTTGCGAATTATCAAAAGTTAAGGAAATTTCAGCCATACCTGTTGTTTGACGGGAATCTGATCCTCCAAAGATTACGTCCTGCATCTGGTTAGAACGCATTGATTTTGCGCTTTGTTCCCCAAGGCACCATCTAACAGCATCAACTATGTTTGATTTGCCGCATCCGTTAGGGCCGACTACTGCAGTAATACCGGCTTCGAAATCTAGCAAGGTTTTATCAGCAAACGATTTGAAACCAAAAAGTTCAAGTCTTTTTAGATACATTTAGTTTTCTCTTTTATTGATATAGTCCTATCCTGACCCCTCCAAAAATATACAAAGGTTATTAAATTGATCAAAATTTATGCAACTTTACATCTTGTTGACGTTTTCTTAATAACGTTTCCGTTATTGTCAATCAATCTTGCATTAATTTTGTAAGAACCCGGTGTAAAATATGTCCAGTCAAACCACCAGTGCCCGCCGACTTGACGGCAACTTTTCCAATTGTTTCCGTCAAAAGAAATTTGGGGCGTTCCTTCTCCGGTCGCGGCAATCCTTATGGAGTAATGAATGCCTTTCAGAATTTCGCCTTCCGTCGGATAATCAATTGCGATGTTTGCGCCGTTGGTAGAAGCATAATCTGTCATTTTTGTTTTCACGCTGTTCCCTCCTCCTTTTGTTACAACTTTTGATGCATAAGCATCTTTTGTTTTCTTTAAAACCATCTTGTTCCCTCCTTTTAAAAGTTTTTTCCCGCTTTTGCGGGATTAGTTCCCATAAACCCTATATTTTTTATAAAGTTTACCGCCCATCATTTCGGCCGCTCGCTGAGTCATTATATTATCGTCAAGAACCCAGGAAAACTCGCACTTTTTATAGCCAAGCTTTTGAGTATTTTTTAAAGACTCGTAATACAATACACCTTCAATCCCTTTTTGGCGATATTGTTTTATTACCCCCATAATCATTAAACGCATTTCTTTCAAGCGGCTTCTATAATAAATAAACTTTAAGATCCCTAGAGGCGTCAACTTGCCGTTAATTTTTTTCAAAATAAAATTATAGTCGGGAACTGCTATAAGCAGTCCAACCGGCTTGTCGTTAATCTCAGCAATAAGAGTTGTATCCAAAAGGAGAAGGTCTTTTAAGCGGTGAGCCATAGTATAAAATTCTTTTTCGGTCCACGGAACAAATCCCCAGTTTTTTTCCCATGCCTCGTTATATATATTAAGAGCTCTTTTAACGTCGTTTTCGTAATCGTCTAGGCTGAATTTTCTTACTTTAAGCCCCGGATTTTTCTTATATGTTATTGATGCAATTCTTTCCAATCTTTCTAATGGCCCGTTTGAAACATCCATATCATACGCGTAAAGTTCTTTTGCTTTCTTAAGTCCTGCCTTTTCTGCTAATTCAAGATAATAAGTAGGATTGTATGGCATCATGATTTTGGGCGGCTCACTAAAATTTTCGCATAAAAAACCGATTTCATCATTTGTTGAAGGATTCATAGGCCCTAAAAACTTTTCAATACCTCTAAGTTTAAACCAATTATTCACCTCGGAAAAAAGCATTTTTGCAACGTTGCCATCATTAACGCTTTCAAAAAAACCAAAAAATCCGATGTTGTCATTCTGAAATTTTAAATAATTACGATCAATTATTGCAGCTATTCTTCCTAGAATTTTCCCCGAGTCGTCATATACTAGATAAAGCTCTTTTTCCGAATGTTCCCAAAAAGGATTATTTTTTCCAAAAATAAACTCAATATCGCCTATTAGCGGAGGAACCCAATTATTATCCCGTTTATATATTTCCCACGGAAATCTAATGAATTTCTTAAACTCTTCTTTAGTTTTTACAGTTCGTATTTCCATTTTTCTATATCAAGCTTTAAGAAAAAATATAAGAAATAAATAAAACAAAAAAGTCTTTAATCCTTTAACTTAATTCTTAACCCTTATCCCTTACCACTGTTTTATCTGTTATTAAACGTCCACAAATTTTTTATCCATTTTTTTGTCGCTGATGCCATCTCTGCCTTAGTAAATGAAAATTTCCATGGTTTTTTGGCTTGTTTTTTGATTCGTTTGGAGCCGCCTTGAATTATTCCGAGCTGTTTGCCGACTTTCTCAAATTTATCCAAAACAAAATCAAGATGTTTTTCTTTGTGAGTGGCCATATAGCTGGTTCTAATTATGGCATGGCCTTCCGGTACAGCCGGGCTTACCACGGGAGAAGTGAATACTCCTTCGTCAAAAAGCATCCGCCACATCTGGAAAGCTTTCATATCTTCGCCAACGGTAATCGGTATTATAGGAGATGCTGATGTTCCGGTATTAAAGCCTAGCTCTTCAAAACCGGATTTCATTTTCTTAGTATTCTCCCAAAGCTGCTGCAGACGTTCAGGTTCATCCTGAATAATATCCAAAGAGCAATCAATTGCTCCTACGCAAGCCGGAGGCAGGCTGGCAGTAAAAATCAAAGATCTTGCCATGTGTTTGATATAGTGGACTACTTCCTCGCGGCTTGCAATAAATCCGCCGATAGAAGCAAGAGATTTTGAAGCTGTTGCCATTAATACGTCCACTTCATTTTCCAGGCCAAAATGTTCTCCGGTTCCGCGCCCGGTTTCTCCAAGGACGCCTATTGCATGAGCTTCGTCAACCATAATTCGCGCCCCGTACGCCCTTGCAAGCTTAACAATCTCCGGAAGGTCTGCTATATCTCCTTCCATTGAAAAAACCCCGTCAACTACGATTAGCTTGCCTTTATCCTTGTTTTGTATAAGCACTCTTTCAAGGTCCTGCATGTCATTATGGCGGTAGCGTGCCATCTCACCATAAGATAGCCTGCACCCGTCTATAATTGAGGCATGGTCAAGTTTATCGGTAATAACTACATCATTTTTACCTACTAAAACGGAAATTGCGCCAAGATTGGCATGATGACCGGTGGTGAAAAGTATCGCAGATTCTTTGCCAACAAATCTGGCAAACTTTCTTTCAACTTTTTCATGCAAATCGTTAGTCCCGTTTAGAAATCGTGAACCGGTGCATGAGGTACCGTACTTTTTTGTCGCTTCAATGCTGGCTTCTATAACTTTAGGATGGTCTGCAAGGCCTAAATAATTATTTGAACAGCATACAACTCTTTTTTTTCCTTCTACTATTATTTCGGGGCCTTGCGCGGATTCAACTCTTTTAAAATATGGATATACGCCCGCCGCCATAACTTCACGGGCGCTAGTAAATTTTACGCATTTTGTAAAAACATCGTTATGCATTAATAATCCTCCTTACTATTTCAAAACCAATGATTATCTTTATACCAATTATATGTAATTTTAGCACCTATTTTTAGATTTGTAAAGCCCATACCGCAATCTTTTGTAAATTCAGATGTATCCCCAACCCAAAAACACTGAGTCATTTCGTCTAATTTTTGTTTGTTGATAACTGCCGGCGCACCGCTAAACCTAGAAAATAATTCGCTAATAAATGAAACTAAACGCAAAAAAATGTCAGGCAATGGTAAAATATACGTTTTTCTGGAAACAGCCTCAGCTATAGTTTTTCCAACGTCTTTCCATAAATATGGTTTGGCCTCAGCAAGAAAGTAGGTTTTATAATCGGTAAGCTTGTTTTCAAGCGATTTCACGGCTGCCAAAGCAAGGTCTTTAACAAAAAGAAGCTGAAGGTATCTTTTCTTGAATGGGTTTAAGACTAACCCCAATTTAATAAGCTTGAAAAAAATAAGGAAATCTTTATCTCTAGGCCCGTAAACTGATGCGGGCCTTAAAATAGTATATGGAATTTTTGCATTTAAACTCTTAAGCTCTTTTTCACCTTCAAGCTTACTGCACCCGTAATCTGAAACAGGATTTTCACATTCGCCGATTTTCTTTGGAGTTAAATTTTTACATGGCCCCATTGCTGCCTGAGAAGATATAAAAATAATTTTTTTAAGATTAGGATTATATTTTAAAATAGCTTGAATTATATTTTTGGTTGCAATCTGATTCACTTCGTAATAAGATTCTTTTTTTAGCGCTCTTACGACGGCAGCGTTATGTACAATAGCATCCACTCCTTTAACCATTTCAGAAATGCTTTTTTCATCTCTTACATCGCCGTAAAAATATTCTACATTAAGGGTTTTAAGCCATCTAAGATTACTTGTCTTACGGACTTGGCATACAACAGAATGGCCATTTTGAAGAAGTTCTTCAACTATGTGGCTTCCGACAAAACCATTAGAACCTGTAACCAAAACTTTCAATTTGTCATCCTCTTTTTTCTGTTCGTATTCTACATTTTTATGAATCTTTCGCCAAATTAGTTAGAGATATTTGCCCTTCCGTAGCTCAAAAAGCGAAGGAGGGTGCCACGGACTCCTGAATGTTAAATGTAAAGCATAGTCCCGATGCAACTTCATTAATTATTTTATGGAGTCCCGCAAGGGCGGGGTCTTGATTTAGGATAAATCATTCGGGGACCTGACCCCGTTGTCCTTATTGCTTAAACCCTATCTGCTTTTTTGGCTTTTCTTTAAATGTCATAAACTCTCTTATCTGGTCAAAAATAGCTTGTACCTGCTCGTCATGCCTTTCATATTTACGCTCAAGCTGGCTTAATTTCTGGGCAAGCTCTCTATGTGTCAGCAAAAACTCGCGAAGTTTAGTAAATGTCCTCATAATTTGAATATTTACCCCGACTGCAGTCTTGCCCGTCAATACAGATGAAAGCATTGCCACACCGTTTTCAGTAAAAGCATAAGGAAGCTTTCGGGTTCCGCCCCAACTTGATGTGCCAAAATGGCACTTCAAGTTATTAAACTCCTCTTTTGTTAACTGAAACATAAAGTCTTCAGGGAACCTATCTCTATTTCTTCTAACTTGCCTGGTTAATTGCCTTGTTGCAACCCTTTAAAGTTCAGCTAAATCCTTATCAAGCATCACTCGTTTGCCCCTGATTAATAGTATCTTATTTTCAATCTTTTCCTGCGGAATCAAATCACTCATATAACCTCTTTTTCAACATATTTTAAATAATTATACCTGCTCAATAATTAAGTATTGTGTCCCTGGAATTCAGAGCCATTCAACCTAGTAGGTTGTACGGCTATTACTACTGGTATGGCCTGATACGGATTTTACGGATTCTCAGAATAAAAATTTGTAATATCAAAATAGTAATTATGGTAATTGTCTGGATAATTAGAAACTTCCAACTTTAACTTATCATACCACTTATTGTCCTTTGGTATTAATTCCTGTTTTACTACCTTGTAACCAAGATTGCCCAATTTATGTATACACTTAATTACCGTATACTCCATATTTACCCCTTCACTCGAATTCTTGGTTTCAATGATTATTGCGTCATCAAATGAACTACCCTGCCCGCCAGATATTGGTAAGTCAATATTGAAAGAATCTTTCAGAGTTTCTCTTAGACTTTTGGCTTCCATTTCATCACCTCACGAAGTAAAGACAGGCACGGATTCGGAGCCGTTCAACCTCGTAGGTTGTACGGCTATTACTACTGCAGGGGGCCTGACACGGATTTAAGTATGGTGTCCAGGAATTCTTTATATAACTATGAACGTATCATCTTATACTTTTTATTGAGACCAAGAAATTATCAAGCTGTTCTCTGATTCGCTCTGTACTTTTATTAATCAATTCTTTATAACTTTCTATATTCGTATCAATATCTAATTCTTTGCGGATACCTACCATAACTGGCACTTGCAAAAGTGCTATCTCTTTCATTTCATCTGACAACAGCAAGATAAACTGCTTCGTAAGCTCATTTACTTTGTTCCAACACTCATTTCTTTCATCATTTAGTTTCTTTGCTTTTGTTTGATGAAATTCAAAAGATGAATTAAGTGATTTAAAGATATTTCCATCTGGAGCCCCAGATTCATTTTGCCGCGACATCTCTGCTAAAATCCTTTTAATCTCTGTTTGGGATTCGTCATAGTGAACATTTTTAATATTAATTTGTATCCTTTGTTCACCTATAGGAATAACATTGGCAACTAACTTTAACACAAGACCGTTGTAGGCGATAACCAATTCATTTAACGCCTTAGCTGTTTCCTCTTCAGCAACGAGACCCAGCTTTGCGGAAGCAACAGAAAAACCCAGCAGTCCATTCGCAATATTGGTTTTTATAAGGTCTAATTGAGGAAGAGAACCAAGATAACTATTTGCTTTAACAAGCTCTTCTGCAGCATTTAGATATACTTCTCTTCTCATAACTGCTTTTCTCTCAATAGCCTTGAGTTCAGAATCATGCTTTAATTGAATTTTCAGTCGTTTGCTTTGGCTCCGGTCAGAGATCAAAACACCTCCGAAAGCAATTATAGATCCTAAAACTACTGACCAAATATTTGCTGGAATACTTTCTAATACTTTGAGCATGTAACACTCCTTTTAGAGAAGCCTGTCACGTATTCCTGCCGATTAGTTCCTAACATTGAGGTCTGACCCTGTTGTCTTTTCTTTTCCGCCATAAAAAAATAAATTATTTCTGAAAGTTAAAGTACCAAAATCTAATTGCCACTCATAAACCGTACCATCATCTAAGATTCTGGGAACACCCAACTTAAAACCGCACCTATCACAGTAAATAGGAAAATGAACATTAAATTTTCTATCCGGTGTCTCATTATACATTTTTATCATTTTTTCAATGTCAGCCTGTGTCGGACTCTTTTGGCTATCACTCGACTCCCTTGTTATTTTTTTACCATTAAAGAAAGCCATGCCCCCTCCTTTTGTTTCTAATTACAAATTAGTGTAGCCTGGTATTTATTCTTTAATTAAACATCTCTAATATTTTATCGTTCACTAATACTTCCTTGAAATCTTGATAATGGGCTTTCAATCCCTTGCTTACACTATTCTTCCCAATTTTATTATTTAATTCATCCTTCAAAATTGGATTAAATATTATCAATGATAGCCCATGTTTATCAATTGCACTAGCTATTATCTCATTAATATGAACATCACCAAAGCTATATCCAATAGTAATCAAAGAAGTATTTGGTCTTGATATTTCATTACCAAATACATCAAAATAATATTTCAACAATCCCCACTTTTTAATTGCATTTGTCTTCTCTGAACCAATAACCATAACATTTGTATCGTTATAGTCATACCAAAGATATGAACCATGTAATTTCACATAATTTAAAGAACGAGGGGTCTTATGAAAGTTTTCTGATATCTTATAAGGTATAATTGATTTTATCTTATTTCCCTTATTAATGATTTCTGATACTTTTTTTAACTTAATATCTGGGGTTTTCATTTTATCAATATCATTGTCTATTAAACCCAAATAATTATGATTGGGATATCGGTCAATTCCAAAAACTGAGCTTTCGATGAAACGATCTTGGTTAGTAGTAAAAAAATAAAACTCTTGATTTTTGGCTATACATTTACTTAAAAATCTTTTGAATTTATTTTGAGGATGTTTTATATCATTTTGATTTTTTTGATATTCTGCCCAATAGTTATTTACTATCTGCCCTTCCATTTCTCCATAGACCTCATGCATAGCAACTGCAAGATTTGCTCCGCCTTTAATGCTTTTATCAATGCATGCCATTTGATAGACTACCTCATAAGATGACATATTAAGTTCTTTTAGAACTTCTTGAGCATCGTCTTTTACTTTAAGTTTTGTTATCAGATGATTTTTGATATCTTTTGCCAGATATGTACCGGTAAGACTATAAGTAAATCCAGCACCTGTAAGCAATACACTATTCATATTTAAGTTTTCCCAATACTTTCCTTCTCAATTATCCTTATTTCCTCTTTGGTTAAGCCGTAGAGATTATAGACAAGTTCGTCAATCTTCTGATCTGTTTTTTCAATCTCAGATTCAATCCTTTTCCGTTCATCAGTTATTTTCTCTCCCAATTTATCTAGCGCATCATTTAAAGCTAACATTTTACTTGCGAGATTGATTACTATCTGCTGTTCCTTGACCGGGATCTGTTTAATAGGGATTTGTCTCAAATGAGCAGGCTTAACTTCATATTCGTTAAACTTTTTTTGAAAATAAAAATCCATTAGAAAGGAATTAAGAATCCCCAAACAATATTTCAACTGAAAAGCATTGTCTTTCATTACGATGTTAGAAAGACGATTCAAGTTGTAATATTGTTCATTATCGAAGGCACAAATCAGTTTTCTTTTCATTCCTCTTCTAGTTCTTTGAACCAGAATTTTATCACTCAAAAAGATTTTTTCATCAGGCAAAGTTCGCCCACGATCACCATGACTTTCAACTAGTTTCTTATCATAAACTATCCATTTTCCAGCCCATGAAAGTGAATATCTTGATATATCTCTACCACTAATCATCTTGTGATACCGATCATCAATTTTACTTTTAGATACTAAAATATCTTTTATATACCCTGTATTAATTCCTACCGTCACTATTGCAATATTTTCCAATAGTATAGAGCCATTCTCTATCTTACTTATTATTTTCTCAACACTTGGGCTTATATTGATATTAAACGTATTTTCTTTCGACTTATCAAAATTATTCTGTGATACACAATATTCAACTTCTGGCGTAAGCGAGGAATCCTTTCTAGAATGATTAAAGGATATTCTAATCTCATTTTCACTTCTATTTTTATGGTTTTTCTGTAAAATAAGGATTATGCTTTCAAGAGTAACACCCTCGAATACATTCATGCCTAAATCGTAAATATTTATTAATTTGCACTTATTTAACATAAAAGATCTAAGCTTTTGGTAAGATTTTGCCGATAAGAAAGTATTTGGAATTATGATCCCCAATATTCCTTTCTCTTTTAACAAATTTATTGAACGCTCTATAAAAAATCTGTACATATCAAAGTTTCCTTCGCTTGTTTCATAAGTATTACTATAATATTCTTTGGCTTCTGCAGAAGGAATTTCTCTATATCCATACGGTGGATTACCAATAATCACATCAAAACCGCCGGATGACATTACTTCTTTGAATTCATCTTCCCACTTAAAAGCTTTTTCTCCGGCAATCGCCTTGTCATCAATCAACGAGTTTCCGCAACGGATGTTTTTCAAAGCAGGTAGTTTTTGCTTCTGATAAAGTGTTTTCAAAAGCAAGTTCATTTGAGTTATCTCAACCGCTTGTCTATCCAAATCAACCCCATAAATATTATTTTTCAGTATTTCCGTTTTATAAACATGTCCAAATTCTCTTTGTGGCTGTTTTGCACAATAGTCAACAATCTCATCAAATGCTCTTATAAGGAAAGAACCCGAACCACAGGCGGGATCAAGTATCTTTAGTTTTGATAAGTCCTTGGCTTTTGTTTCTTTCAATACTTCCCCAACAGTGTTTTTGACAATATAATCTACAATATATTGCGGAGTGTAATATATCCCTTGCTCTTTGCGGTGCTGATGCGTTTCTTTGAGCTTTGCCGTATGCTGGGACTTTTTTAGAATATGCCCAAGATATTGCTCGTAAATACTACCGAGTACATCCGCATTTATATCTGCAAAGTTATAATGGATACTGTTATCCGTTGAGTGGTAGAGTGTTTCAATAACATCTTCAAGCATCTTATCATCAATAACGAGTTTTTCGCAAAGGTGAGGCTCAAAAAGTTTAGAATTATACGAATCGTCATATTTCCGGAAAGTATTTTTAAGTTCTTCCCATAAAGAATTCTTTGATGCTCTAATCAAAGACATTAAACCGTTAGGCTGTTCTAGGTTTCGGTCTTCACAGGTGCGGATAAAGATAAGACGGTCTAAAATTCTCTGAATTGATTCATCTAATTCTTCAGTGGTTATTTCATTTAAACGGGGATGTTCCTGTATATCCTTTGTAAGTTTTTCTCGGGATTTTAGAAGATCATCAAGAATTTGCTTTGAGACCGGCTGCTTCTTTATCTTTTTGCCCCACTTTTCCGCTTCTTTGTCAATAAGCCCCTGTTCAATAGATTCTTTGGACAAAAGCCATAATTGCTCAAATTTATTAATGTATTCGGAATGTTTTATCTCAAAGAGCAAAGCATCCTGTAGAGACTTTGTTTTCCATTCGGCATTATATACTTTAACAGCCTCAAAATCCGTTAAGATCGTCCAAACAACTCCCTTGTGCCAGGCATAATACAATGCCTGTTCTGTGTAATCCGGTTTATCTAAATCTATTCTTAGAGCTTTTGCTTCTACATAGAATTTAACAATACTGCCAAACTTGAAAGAATAATCTACCCTTCCGGCGGAAATTTGATTTTCAAGCCCAACTTCATCTCGGCTTTGAGTATCCCAACCCAATGCCTGAAAAAGCGGTTCAATAAAACCCGTTTTTGTTTCTGCCTCGGTATAACGCTTTATTTTATCGGCAGCTTTTTCGGCCTCGTATTTATCTACGAGTTCCTTGATTTTCTTTTTAGCTTGTTCTTTTTCCATTTTTTTCCTTAGAATCCGCGCCTGGCTTTGCTAATAAGACTTATTCCCTCGAGTCCGTGTCAGGGCATCCTTCGCTAGAACCATTACCACCGCGTAGGTGGTAACGGTAACATTTCTAGATTCCCCCGCACCTTCCGAGGCGGCTTTGCCAATTGCCGTACAACCTTCCCGCCCGGCGGGACTCCAATTATTAGTACTTGCGGAAGTCGCGAGGTTGAACGGCTATACTTTAACAAATTCTCGGGAGCTGTTCGCCTTCAAGCATAACGAGAGGCCTTAATCCTTTTACCGAAGTCCTAAGCCAAACTCCTTTAGGTGTTTTAACAATTTTGCCTATTTTTTTCGCATCTTTTCCGTATTCGTTATTTTTCATAGTTTTTAAAAGCTCTAAAGAATCAGTAGATTTAACTATTGCTATAAGTTTTCCTTCATTTGCAACATATAACGGATCAAATCCCAAAATGTTGCAAACACTTTTTACTTCATTTTTTATCGGAATATCTCTTTCTTCAATAATTATCCCTACATTTGAAGTTTGAGCTATTTCATTCAAAGTTGTTGCGAGTCCGCCTCTAGTAGGGTCCCGCATTGAATGAATATTTTTGGAAACATTCAACATTTGACTGACTAAATTATTTAATGGAGCGCAATCACTTTTTATAGAAGTTTTTATTTTAAAATCGTTTCTTGCAACAATAACCGCAACGCCGTGATCGCCTATAGTTCCCGAAATAATAACGTCATCTCCTTGAACAGCGTTTTTACCTGAAATATAAATGTTTTTTTCAATTATGCCTATGCCGGCAGATGTTAAAAAAAGTTTATCGGCTTTTCCCTTTTCAACTACTTTAGTATCGCCTGCAGCGACTATAACTCCGGCTTTTTTTGCTGTTATGGATATGGAATCAACTATTTTTCTTAAGTCTTCAATGCTGAAACCCTCTTCTATTATCGCAGATATCGCTATTGCTTTCGGGATAGCGCCTTTCATTGCCAGATCATTCACTGTCCCGCAAACAGCAAGTTTTCCGATGTCTCCCCCCGGAAAGAAGATAGGATTTACTACAAAAGAATCTATAGTGAAAGCAATACGCTCGCCTTTTTTTTGATAAATTTCAAGCTCCGCGGCATCATCTAATGAATTTAATACTTTATTTGAAAACTTTTTTTTGAATAATGTCTGAATTAGTTCGTGTGTAAGACGTCCGCCTGATCCGTGAGTTAAAAGAATTTTTTCATTGTTATGCATGTTTTTTATCCAAGAAAGCAAATCATCTTTTGTGATACAACATCAGAAAGAACCTGAAGATTCGTTTTTTCAAATTCATATATTTCAATTGCCTCATTTAAAACAGCTTGGTCAGGAAAATATTTCTTAGACACATTATTATAATTTGATAAGAATTTTTCATTAAAATATCCCTTATCGACTCCTGAAAATACCGCAGCATAGGAAATATCTGTTTCAACTAAATCTTGAAAAAAATGCGTTCCAAAAGAAAGTTCCGGTTGAATGTTTCCTGATTCGTAATCTATTTCAACAAGTAATGAGATATTGTTAATTTCTGAAAAGTTTACCGGAACGCCTAACGACGGAGTTGATGTTCCCCATCGTCCGGGACCTACTAAAATAACAGCATTTCTTTCTTTATCAGATATGGTTTTGTTAAACTTCCCGATAAGACGTGCTAAACTATATTTTTCTTTTTCCGGCAGATTATGATATTTTTGGGGATTAACGTAAAATATTTTCCAAATTTTTTGCGCTATATTTCCTCCCATAAAGTTTCCTTTTGTTTCAAAAAGTATTTTTTCTTTACTAATATTGGAAGGAATTGATATTTTTTTACCTATACCGCGAACCTGCAAAGGCCTGCATTGAAGCAAGTTGATAAAATAAGTTCCATCAGTTTTAAAATTTACTGTAAATTCTATATCTACAGGATACTGGTATTCTTTTTCAAGATTTTTTAACATCTTAGATATTATATCTTTAAAATCAGTTTCAGAAAAAAGACCGTCAAAATTAAGATTCCATGCGCTTTCCCCTTTAATTTTCAATTCTTTCATCTTTTCGCGTGCTATAGTGTCTTCATTTCCAAATAGTTTGTTTTTGGTTTCAGGTAATTCTTCCAATATTTTTGAAACATCCAAAGTTTCAAGATTATTGCTGGAGATATTTAAAATATCAACTTTATGCTGAGAAAAACGCTTTAGGTATTTGGAATCATGATACGGACGAGACAAAGGATCGTCAAGTGCTGCAACTCTAGGATAGTCATCTTCAACCCGGTTAACCGCTCGGGTTCCTAAACCAAAAACTATCCTAAGCATTCCAGCTTTCGGATCCATTTTTTCATTCCAGGCAAAAGTGTTATAAGAAATACCCACTCCCGCAACATCAGGGAAAAAATAGTTTTTGTGATAAGAACCTGATACCCTTTGTACCAAAAGAGCCATTTGTTCATCTGCCATATCAAGGCCTCTTTGAAGCCGATATGATAACGCATCCTCATTCATAGTGCTGGCAAAAATCCTTTTGATGTATTCTTCCAATTTATTCAGCCTTTCTTCTGCAGTACCTTGGTTAACCGAAAAAATACTTTCATATTTTCCGGCAAAAGCATTTCCGAAACTATCTTCTAAAAGACTGCTGGACCTTACGATAATCGGCGACTGGCCGAAATATTCAATCATTTGCATAAGCTGTTCTTTTATTTCTTCTGGAAACTGACCGTCTAAAAGAGCCTTTCTTAAATGTTCGGCAATTTTAAGATAACCATCTTTGGTTTTTTGCTCCATTCTTAATTTCCAAAGACCGTTTTGAACGATATATGTATAAAAGACATCCGATCCGATATAAAATGAATCATGAGGTTCCAAAATATTCTTCCAGGAAAAAGTCTTATCTTTTGAAAGAATTTTTCTTGAAA
>JAPLKN010000098.1 GCA_026388075.1 Elusimicrobiota bacterium | reverse complement strand
GCCGGCGCGTTAACTTTAAGAAAAGCATTGAAAATAGCTGCAAAACAGTTTGTTGACCTGCACGGGGTAATGAGCGTTCAGTCAAGAAAACTGCGCACGAGAGGGACCATCGGCATACTGAGGCAGATATTTACTGCCATGGAACAAGCTGGCGATGATGCTCTATTTACAGTCAAGCTGGATTTCGGAGGCGAAGTATTTCAAAGGATAGCAGTAAGTCTGCACTGGCAGTTTAACCTTAATCATCCCGAAGCGCCGCTGACGATCGCAAGAAGCCAGTATACCGAAGAACCAGACTCAAATCTTTACGAACTGAAAGAATTTATAAGCACTTACCGAGACAATTTATTAAAATCGTTAAAAACTCTCTCAGCAAATCAAAAAATAGAAGTCCTTGAAAAATTCAAGAGAGCCATAAAAGTACTTAACTGGATAAAAAGGACAAAGAAAGCCACCTTCGCGGCATTAGACATTTCCGACAAAACCGGAGATGAAATGCTTAAAATTCTAAACCTTACGTTGCCGGATTTTGAAACATCTTTTACTTTTGACCAGCTGTATCAACAATTTGGTTATGAGGATTTTAAAGAGCTAATTATGCAGAGGGGCTGGGATCTTATTGAGCTGCAGAATCCTCTGCATATGCCATTAAAGAGCATATCACTGGATGAGATTTTCGGAGGATACAATCAGAAATCTCAAGGGGCTCTAAAAACACTTCTTGAGAATAAGATTATTGAGTGTATCGTTAAGAATGCTTTAACAATCGGTAAGCCCAGATTTAATTATGAAATACTGCGAAAAACATTCAGAATATCTGAAGTGACATTTAAAAATATATTAAATATCCTGGATATAAAGCTTAGCAACTTACAAGCCCATGCAAAAGCAATACTGCAATATAATGCCCATCCTATTCCACTTAAAATAAGATGCGGGGTTCAAAATTATGTTTGGGGGGATAAAAAATTTATTCCGGAACTTCTGGGCATAGATAATCCTGAGAAAAAGCCCAATGCGGAGCTTTGGATCGGCGCGAATCCCACTCTCCCGGCAAAAGCGGATATATCCGGTATGGAATTCGGCATTAATGAATTAATAAAATGGTCAGCGGAAAAAGTATTAGGAAGAGAGGCGTTAAGGCAGTTTGGCAGGACACTTCCATATCTTCTGAAAGTGCTTTCTGCAGCAAAAACACTCTCCATTCAGGGACATCCCTATAAAGAATGGGCGGCGAGGAGGTTTAAGGAAGGAAACAAAAACTATAAGGATAGCAATCATAAGCCTGAAATTATAAGGGCGCTTACGGAATTCTGGGCATTAAATGGGTTCAGGGAATATAGTGATATTGTAACGCAGATTAAAAAAACCGGGCTAGGTTCAAAAATTCCCGGGTATGACAAATTTAAAACAGTTGTTGAAAATATTGGATCCACCGACCATCAAAAAAATGAAGCTTTAAGGAATTTCTATTCAACTTTTATGAATACGTCAGATGACGAGCTTGCCCCTATCGTCAAGGATTTAATAGCGTACGCAAAAAACACTACAAAAATTAGAAAAACAACTGAACCTAAAGATGAAGCCTACTGGATAAACCATATTGCTCAGATAATAAAAGAGAACCCTGATGATTATAACGAAAATGACAGCGGAATTTTATCCGTCTTATTGTTTAATCTTGAAAAACTTGAACCAGGGGACGCGATGTTTATTGATGCCGGAGAACCGCACGCCTATCTGGAAGGGTCCGGAATGGAACTGATGGCCAATTCCGATAACGTTTTACGCGGAGGCCTTACTAAAAAGACCAAAGATATAAAAGAACTTCTTAAAATACTGACGTTTAAAGCAGGTGGAATAATAAAATGCGAAAAGCAAAAGGTCTCTGAAACCGAAACTGTTTATATAACTCCATCTGCCGAATTTGAGATGAGCAATATCAATATTGCCAAAGGCCAGATACACAAAACCAAGAAAATGTCCGGCGCTGATTCACTGATTGTTCTGGAAGGTTCAGTTAAGGTAATTTCAAATGACGGCACAGAGTTGGAACTTAACAAGGGAGAAACTGCTTTTATTCCGTTTGCATGCGGAGGTTATAGGATAAAGTCAATTTCAGATAATGCCCAGCTTTGCAAAGCTTCAATCCCGGAAAATCCCGCAAATGAAAAAGCCAAGCGCGACTGCGAACAGAATTTTGCGCCTGAGCATGAAGCGCCGGAACTGATAGGCATTGCAGAAGGAGTATGGCAAATAGTAAAAAATGGAGAAATGCTGCTTGAGAAAGCGCT
>JAPLKN010000097.1 GCA_026388075.1 Elusimicrobiota bacterium | reverse complement strand
GAACCATCCTGAGCGAGCGGAGCGAGTCGAAGGAGTAGACCGTGTGGTATGTTTATTTAATTGAATGTGAGAATAGGAGCTTGTATACAGGGATTACTGATAACCTTGAAAGGCGATTTCAGGAACATAAAATCGGAAAGGGAGCAAAATACACGAGAATTTATAGACCTCTTAAACTAGTATATTTTGAGGAACATAAAGATAAAGGTTCTGCGTTATCTAGAGAAAGCCAAATAAAGAAATGGACAAAACAAAAGAAATTGGCTTTAATCAATAAAGATTTTGAACTATTAAAAAAATTATAAAATACTTAAAACGTTAACTGCTAAATAAATGTATAATTTCCGTGAATTTTAGCAGCATTTTTTATTAAAAGGGTGAAATTTTTCTTAAATTTTTGATAAAAAAAATACAAATAATTAAATATTGCAATTATAAATTGTTTTTGTTATACTTTTCACACCTCAGCGAAGTAAAAAACCATCAGATTTGCCAACTTATCTTTATGGCCAAAAAACTAAAAATTTTCAAGCACTTTTTACTGATTTTTCTATCCATATTATGCTTAGGAAAACTCTCCGATTGTTCCACACAATCAATGAATGATATAGACAACATAATTGAAGTAGACAGTTCCCAAGGGACTGGCGCGAGCTTCATGAAAAACGACTGGATAAATGCTGATGCGAGAATTCCAGGGTGCTGCTACGTACGCCAGTTTTGCGTAAATACGGGAACCTTATCTGAGCCGGACGAAGAGTTTTTAACAAATTATTTTGATGTTTTTGATTATGAATCTGAAGCGCCGCCCCAATTTTTGGTTTGGCAGCATACAAAATCTTTTGTATGTGTTTATAATGAAAATATAGTTAATTTTTCAGTTCAATATCAGGATTCTTACTCAAATGATCCTTCCACAGGATACCCTAAAGTAGTATACTGGCCGACAAATTCCTTAAATTCTACAACCGTATCTCTCAGCACTTCAACCAGACATTGGTTTTATCTACAGGATGTAAGCCTGCCGTGCGGATCTTATGAATACAGATACATCGTTAAGAATGATCAGTATTCGCAAGAGTATAACCTTGATAGCGGTAGTTTTATCATTACCCGGCGGCCTTATGACGTAATCAATACGGGGATTGAACAGGCGGCTTATGTTACCAGCTCAGGAGTCCTGCTTAAATGGGATGCAGTAAACCCGGAATCCGGAGGAACGACATATAAACTTTATTTCGGGAAAGATCCCAATAATCTCCAGCTAATATATACCGGAACAAATAATTTTCATGAGCTTAACTCAATGGATTTTTCCAGCAAGTATTATTGGCAGGTTGAAGCAATAAATATTTACGGAGTATCGGCGAAAAGTTTAGTTTATAATTTCCAAACTATAGGGTCTGTTGCGAAAGCATATAATTATCCTAATCCGTTTAATCCGGCGAAAAATGAAAATACAAATATTGTTTTTGATATGCAGGATAACGGATTTGCCGAACTTTCAATCTATACGGAATTCGGAGACTTATGCTGGAGAAAAACATTTGATAATTTAAACAAAGGCACTAATCAAATGAGTTATGACGGTAGAGATGATGACGGGAAAGAACTTTTTAACGGGACTTATGTATGCAAGATAAAAAAGAAATATGGTTACGGAGAAAATACCGATAAATGCAGAATATTAATTATAAAATAATTTTAATTTTTACAGTTTTATTTTTTGCTGAAGCATCTTTTGCTTATCATCGTGAAAATTTTCTTTTTCACGGGCCTTCAGTGGCAGGATTCGGGCGAGGGGAAACAGTGTCTTCAATATTTGACGATGTTTCCTCTGCCTTTTATAATCCTTCCCTTGCCGTAAAAATAAAAGAAAAAACCGTAACTCTTTCGTATTATTCACTTTTTGAAGATTCTATGTACAGCTATGCCGGTTTCGGCCTGCCTTTAAACGATACATATTCAGGCGCTATTTCATTGATTGACTTAAGAAGCGGCCCGGTAGAACTAAGAAAAAATATAAATGATGCGCCTTATACAATAAATACAAATCAGTGGGCTTGTCTTATTTCTATAGCACGCGCCATAAAAACTCCTGTCTTATTAAATGCCGGTTTGGATTTGAGATGTGTTTATATGGATTTAAACGGCTACACCGGTTCCGGGATAGGAATGGATGCGGGTTTGGAGAAAGATTTTAAAGGGCCTGTACTATTTGGAAACAAGAGTTCGATTTCTGCAGGTTTTGCAGTGCAAAATTTGGTCAGCCCGTCCATTAAGCTTATTTCTGAATCAGAAACTTATCCGGCAATCTATCGGTTGGGCGCCGCCTTAAGCGTTCCGGTAATATACAGGGCTTTGTCGTATGACGAGATTACTATGGCGGCAGACTTGATTTATGAATGCAATTATTTAACAAGCGCTATTGGCATTGAATATAATTTTTTGAGACAATATTTAGTTAAATGCGGCTATTATAGCGATCACATAACAATTGGAACGGGCTACAAAACTTCGAAATTCCATTTTGATTACGCTTTTGATTTAAGCGATTATTCAAATATCCATCGTTTAGGCATCTCCTATTTCTTTGAAGATGCTTTCCATGAAAGTAAAAAGTATTCTCTCTTAAAAGAAGCAAAACAATCACTTGCAAAAGCAAGAAAAGAAAGAAAAGCGAGGGAAAAAGAAGTCAGGCCTTTGCTAAAACAGGCGATTAGGTATTACAACAAGAAATATTACCTTAAAGCTACTGATTTATTTAAGGAAATTATGTTAAAATACCCGGAATATGAAACGGCTCAGGTCTATATTAAAAAAATGTCAGATGAAATAAACAGCACGATTCGCAACAATGATTCTGACATTGAAAAATATTCGTATGCGAGCGGGTATGCTGATTATCAAAAAATATTATATAATGAGGCGATAAATGAATGGGAAAAAGTGCTTCAGATAAATCCTCAAAGAATAGAGCTAATTGAATATAAAGAAAAAACAAAGAATTATCTGTTGGATGCCGAGCGAATAAAAAAAGAGAAAGAATTATTAGAAAAAGTTAAGCAGTTGTTTGAGGAAGGCGTAAAAGCCTATGACAGTTCAAAATGGATTTCATGCATAAAATCCATGGAGCTAGTTAAAGAAATATGCATTAAAAATAAATTTCCGGAATCTCTTGATTACAATACAAAAGCTTCGGAATATATAAACAAATCCGTTGAAAGGCTTTCAGAATCCAGAAAAACTTCTCAAATTGAGGCCGAAGAGGAAGCTCCTTCGGAATCCGAAATTGACGAAAATCGCGCAGAAAAAAGTTACCAGGACGGTTTAGTGCTTTATGCCCAGGGGAAATTGTTTGACGCGGAAAAATCCTGGGAACTGGCTTTAAGACTTAATCCCAATAATATAAAAGCCCAAAAAGCTTTAAAGAAAATAAAAGAGGTGAAATAATGAACTTTAAAATCTTTCGTAAATTCTTTTTGTTGCTTTCGTTGTCATTCCTTTTCCTGGGGAGTGCCTTTGGCCAAAATATCTCAATTACTTCAGTAAAGTTAAAAGAAATTAAGGGGGAAAATTCTAAATTTAGAACCAGGGCCGAAATAGTATTCAATAATGCGATCAAAGTAAGAGGCATTTTGGTTGCCAATATTTCAGATAAAGTTCTTTTTAAATTTCCGGAATACATCTCTGCGAAAAAACAAACCTATCCTCAGCTAAAACTTCTTACTGCTGAAGCCAATGAAGTTGTCCGTAAAGCCCTGGAAACTAGGGAGCCCCAAGGCAGTAGCAGCATCTCGCTGAAATATAGAATTGCCAAGTTCAAGAAAATTTCCAGCCCCTCAAAAACTAATATATTAGCTTCCGTGGTTTTTAACGAATCTATTGAAATTGAGTGCAAGGTTATTGAGGGAAAAAATGGCCCCTGGGTATTATGGCCTTCCGAAAAAAGAAAAGATATCGGCCGTTGGAGAAAACAAATTGTTATTACTGACTATTCCTTAAGGGAATCTGTAGAAAGAGACTTGATAGAGCGTTACAATAAATTATCGGAAAATATAATTTAGTTCTTAGTATAGAATGTATTACTTTAATGTTCTGTTTATAAAACAGGCGAAAGTCGCGGGGCTTTCCCGCCCCTGCACCCCTGGATTACTTTTCTTTACTTGCCTAAAGAAAAGTAATCAAAAGAAACGCACCCCGTGAGCCATTCGCTTGCATTTTTCAGGCGGTTTTTCAACTCGCCCCTTCGGCTCCGGCCAGGATGGGGCTCAAACACGAAAAACCGAAGACTTCCTAAAAAATGTTCGACTCATAACCGGCTCAATGGGGGAAAACTGAAAACACAAATCTTAGATTATACAGATAGAAAAACATGGAAATAAGCAGCAAGAAAAAACAAGCTATAAAAGAGCTTTTCCAAACAGTAATTATCCCCTTATTTGTAGGGGCATCTTTTTTTATTTGGGTATATGAACTGATTGCTTCAAGCTATGATAAAACCCGGGTTTTCCCTTTAAGCGTTATAATGCTGATATTGTTTTATTTCCTGTCCGGGCCGGTTTATGCCGGTGTTCTTTTGGGATTTATAACGACCGTCAGTTTTATGATAATCGTTATCACGTCAGGAGCTGCAACAAGTTTAATTTTATTATTTCAAACGCTTTGGTTATGGTCTATGTTTGCTGTTTTCGGATTTTACAGAATTTCCCTCCAAAAACATCATAACAGAATCCTGGTAGAAGAAGAGATAATGAGCACAGACCTAGATTTGTTAAAAAATAAAATTGAAGAAAATGCCAGGCATTTGTCTGATCTTAAAACCCGTTTGTCAAATTACAAATATCTTGAAGAGATGACTATACCTTTGAGTTCCACTATGCACGAGGAAAAGATTATTCCTTTGGTTACGGAGCTTGCCTCAAAATTTATTGGCCGCGGAAAATGGAAAATTAGGAAAGGTTTTCACCTGGATACTTTTGCGACCTACATAAACAAGTATAAAGTGGCGCTTTTAATTGAGAATGTTTCAACAGACAACAGATTTGTTATTGAAAATCCGAGCTTTCGTTCGTTGATTGCCGTGCCCTTGGAAGTAAACAGCGAATTCTGGGGAATACTTGAAGGAACTTCCAGTAAAGAAAATATTTTTGATGAAGGAGATCTGAGACTTCTTTCAATACTCGGGGGAATTTCTTCAATAGCTCTTACTAACGCGCAGCTTTATAAAAAAACCCAGGAGTTGGCAATTACTGACAGCCTTACGGGGTTATTTGTGCAAAGCTATTTCAAAGAGCGTCTTTTGCAGGAACTTGTCCGTTCCAGAAGATATAAACTTCCTTTGAGCATTGCTCTGATAGATATAGATCATTTTAAAAACATAAATGATACATATGGCCACAACATCGGAGATGAAGTCCTAAAACATATTTCCGCAGTTATGCATAAACGTCTCAGGGATACAGATTTTTTAAGCAGGTACGGGGGAGAAGAATTCGGAATAATAATGCTTCAAACAAATAATAAAGAAGCTTATAAAGTTGCAGAAGATATCAGAAAAAATATTCAGAAAGAAAAATTCCATTACATAAATAAAAATGAAGAGCCTATTGTTCTTGAAATCACTGCAAGCGTTGGGCTGGCAGTATACAATGAAAATGTTAAAACCGATGCTGAATTCATAAACATTGCAGACAAAGCTTTATATAATGCGAAAAGCAAGGGCCGCAATCGGACAGAAATTATAGAATTTTAAAAAGGAAACATAATAAACTCATCAATGAAAGATAAAATCAAAAATTATCTGGGAATATTAATCTTTGCGACATTATTTCTTGTTCTTTACTGGCTCCTTAAAGGACAAGCGCGTTATCTCCTTATATATTTCTTAATCCCCGCCGGACTTTTTATCTCTTTTAACGCGCCTTTTTCTTTAATTTTATTCAATTTTATGGGGTTAATGCTCCTTTTTATTTCGGGAAAAAATCTTTGGTGGCTTGATTCATGGGTGCTGGTTGCACTTTTTATGGTTTTAGGTATTTTCCCTTTTTATTCACGAAAAGTATTTGTCCGTGAAGAAAAAAGTTTCGGCGAGCAAAAAAATTATTTAATTGGAAATGTTGGAAGTTTAAAAAATGAGTTATCTGCCTTAGAAAAAGAATGCAAGGGCTTGCAGAATGAGGTGGAAAGAATAACAAGGCTTTATCTTTTAGGCAGAGAATTTGTTGAACAGATGGATATGAAAGAAACCATAGATCATCTGAAAATCTCTATCTTTGACAGGAATGATATTAAATCGGTATCAATATTTGTGTTTGATAAACAAAGCATCACGCCGATATATTTATCCAAGCACGATGAAATTTCAAGCTGGAGTGACTTTGCCGGGGGCCATCAGAAAACAGTAACTGTTGAAAAATCCCCAAAGATTTTAAGCACCCCTTCTTGGCTTAAAGATAGTTCAGTAATTTTATGGCCCATAAGAATTGAAGAGGAAATAACCGTAGCGATATTTTTTGCGGTAAATATTAATTTCGTTGATACCTGCATAGAAGAAGGCAAAATTTATATCCCTCAGATTGCCCTGTGTTTTAAACGTATAAGATTGTTTGAAGAAGTTCGCGAGAGATCCAG
>JAPLKN010000096.1 GCA_026388075.1 Elusimicrobiota bacterium | reverse complement strand
CCTGAGCTTGGTCGAAGGATTGATTGGGAATTTGACATAAAGTTGTGTTTTTTTGTTCAAAAAAGACGTTGAAGGGGGAGAAAAATTCAAAAGACAAAATCTTTTTGTCGGCGATTTTGATGTTTTTAAAAAGCAGGTTCAATACCTGCTTTTTTGTAAAAGAATCAAGTTCCCCTCTTTCCGCTTTGTAGTCGGAAACAAAGGCATCCACACGGTCAAGATATTCTTCTGACTTCTCCCGCTCAATCACTCTCATTTCTTCCAATGCGAGTATTTTTTTGAGTTCTTCTTCCTCCCATCTTAGAGTTTCTATCTTCTGCCTGTAAACCTCATCACTGATAACATTTTCAAGATACGTGTCGGTCAGTTTCGACTGTTTTTCAAGGTTTAGTTTTAGCTTCTTTTGGTACTCCGAAAGGTCTGTTTTGGGGTGGGTGGGCGGGATAGATGCCTTTTCGGTCATACACATCCAACGGCTGTTTGTTAACTTATCGCTTTTAAGCAAAGTTTCCAAAAGCCTCGCCACCTGCGGTTCAATGATTTCCGCTTTCACACATCTGTTTTTGCATTTAATAAAACTTCTGTTTGGGCCATTGCACCTGTACCACATCTTTTTTGTGCCTGTTCTGTGGTTAGATATTGTGGATACTCCCACATATTTATGGTTACACTTAGCACAATAAAGAATTCCTGACAAAACATGCCCTGAATTCTTTTGTTTTATGCAAACCCTTCTTTCACCAATTATCTTTTGAACGGCTTCAAAATCTTGTTCTGAAACTATCGGCTGGTGTTTGCCTTGCGAAATTACTATTTTGTCAGATGAATTTTTGATATATTTCAAACCTTTCTTTGTTTTTTGGTTTTTATCGTAATGGTGGACATTCCAGACAAGCTTTCCTGTATATATCCTGTTTCTAAGGATATCGCCAATCAGCTTTGTTGAAAAAATGTTCCCCATCCTGTTTCTATAACCTTTGCGGGTTAGGTGTGCGGTTATGTTCCGTATGCTTTTCCCATCAATGAACATCTTGTATATCTGTTTTACGAGTTCTGCGTCTTTTTCTTCAATTTTCAATAGTTTTTCTTGTTTGTCATATGTGTAGCCAAACGGCGAATACCTTGCCCCCTGCCAGTTCCCCTTTTGAACACCTTTAATCATTCCGGGGAATACCCGTTCGGCAATTCTGTTTCTTTCAAACTCGGCAAAACTTCCCAACTGCTGAAACATCAACTTTCCTGCGGAAGTAGTCGTATCAAACGGCTCTGTTGCTGATTTAAAACCAACTCCATTAGCTGACAGATCATAAACCAAGTTCAGCAGATCTTTTAAGTTTCTGCTGAACCTGTCTATTTTATAAACCAAAACCAGTTCAAACCTTTTCGCTTTTGCATCCTCAAGGAGTTCTTGCAAAGCAGGTCTTTCGGAAGTATAACCGCTTATGCCGTCATCAGAATATACTTTGTATATCTGATAATTTTCTTTCTTAGCAAAAGTTTCAAGATATTCCATTTGTACTTCAAGAGAATATCCCTCCTTCGCTTGATCTTCTGTTGATACTCGTAGATAGATTGCGATTTTCAATGGTTTGTCCTTATTTTTAATTCATTACGAATAAAAGGTATTGCCTTTTCAAATGTCATCAATTCATACCTATACTGCTTTCTAATACCGGTACCTAAAAGTTTTTTGTATCTTTCTTGAACTTCATTAGAACTATCAGGATTAAAAATCCATATTCTATGAATATAGGCTTTCCCAATAGTGCCCAAAGCAAAGAGATATTTAAAGAATAAATCCGATTCAGGAAAGGAATAACCTATTATGAATATATTTTCAGCTTCAGACAATTCACGCGCAGCTTGTCCCCAAACATTTGTTAAATGATTTTGACGTTCCGTCTTATTCCAAGTCGGAGGAACTAGAAAAGGTTCATCGGATAAAGGGCAATTGCAGTGTTGATGTTCTTTTAAACGAGATCCTATATCTAAAGTCTGATATTTTGTATCTGACCATAATTGCCAATGATATTTGCTAAAAAACTCAGATATTTTCCAGGAAACAATTGATTCGCATTTCTCACATTTTCCCCAATTTAATGATCCGTGTAATTTTAATAATTTCAATGAACTTGAATTCGTTTGCCCTGATAGACAATAATCAATCGGCAAACCGGAATAATTAAAAGCGTAGTCAATCGTAATATCATAATTAAAAGTTAAAATAGAACAATCATCATTTCCCGAACCAGATTTGATATCCATAATTAACTGAGTAAATTCATCATAAGGCTTAGGTGGATATGCCGATTTATCCCGCACAGGATATTTTATTGAAGTTTCTAACGTTTTTAAAATTACTTTCCTGATAGATTTATCCCATTCTTTAATCTCTTCTAATTTATGATTCCCTATTCCTCCAATTAAACGCCCCATTTCAATTGCACCAAAAACAGATTCAATGTTATCTAAATCCAAATATGATTTATAATGAACAACCCGTAGTTTTTCAATGGCATCAAAGACCTTATTAAAGCAATCTTTCTCGCTTGAGTTTTCCCTAATCTCTCTCGCTGTATTTAGAAAATCGTTCATTAAAGGAGCTCCTGATAGTTCGGAAGCTCCCGCCCCAAGAATGAAGACATTTTTTGACATATATTATCCTCTCTAACTTATTTGTCTTTTACCCGGTGCGAAGCAACAAAACCATATTTTAAAACGGTTTATTTAATCTACTGAAACATTCTTCAAATATTTCATCATAATTATTTACAATCTCACTGATTGCGATTTCCTTGCTATAGCACCCCGCATTTATTTCTACCAGAATAATTCTTTTCACAATTTCGAAGCCAGAAGTTTGCTTAGGAAAGAATATTTCTTGATTATTATAGTTGAAAACACAACTATCTTCTGTTTTATGTTTGAAAGCCCATCCTTTTCTATGCTGTAAATATGAAAAAAGTATGTTATTAATGGGATATTTTGAAAACTTTTCGCTGTTTTTTCTTGCGAAAGCGATGAATCCCATAATAGTTTGTAATTCTTGAAAAATGTCTTCTTTTATTACCGTCTGTTCCAAAATACTTTTATCTTTAATTAGTGAAACGTTTTTTCTTGCTTCACACAATTGGAATATCTTTGAACCAACATTTTTGGGATTTTTTATATCAGCTAATGCCTCTAATATGCAATCCGCCTCATCATCGTCTAATTGATTAAAAGGACTCCGATATCTAAAAAAATCTATTGCATCTTTAAGAGCTCCTCTTGTGTCCTTACCTTTGGCTGAAGCGAGATCATATTGCATTATAAAAAAGGTGGCTACACTTTTCTTTGACAAAATTACTATTATTATTGAAATAATAACTATTATGCCTATTATTATAGCCAGTAAATACATATATTATATCCCTTCCTTCTTTTACCCGGTGCGAAGCACCGAAAAACATTCCTCATCAAATTTGCTGTGCAAATTTATGCAACGAGGACTTCGCAAAATCGCCGACAAAAAGATTTTGTCTTTTGAATTTTTCTCCCCCTTCAACGTCTTTTTTGAACAAAAAAACACAACTTTATGTCAAATTCCCAATCAATCCTTCGACCAAGCTCAGGACAGGTTTCCAAGGCATCTCAAAGGTTTTTCATACAGACCTTTGGATGACCTTATATTGTCGTTATACCATAAGTTGTTTTCGTTCTTTTCATCTTATATTGTCGTTATACCATAAGTTGTTTTCGTTCTTTTCATCTTGACCCGATTCGGCTTTCGTCCGGCGCTTTCGCGCCGTCCGTGCGGCCTCACCGCCGCTAAAATTTATTTAAAAAGTCCTTTTTCTCATGCGCGCCGCAAAGTCGTTCATGCTGTTTTCATTTCTTTTTCGGTTTATGCTGTGTCAAAGGTTCGTGCTCCTCATGAATGATGTTTCCAGTACTATTATCAATTACCACATGATGATATTCTTTCTTCTCTTTATCAATGATCATCTTTTCTGTCACACCGTTCGGCAGTTTAGGATCACCGCTGCTCTTATACCCTTGGCATTCCTGAAGAAGCAAACCTTTTCCTGGTTTTTTCAACTTTAGCTTCAAATGTTCTCTCATTACTATAGTTTCATGAAACTTTGCATGAATATGGCTATGCCCGCATTTAAATTTATATTTTGCAACATTTCCTTTCTCATCCGCACTAACTATTTCAAGTTTTTCCATACAAACTGGGCATTTCTCTTCGGAAATATTTTTAAGAAATTCTTTATAATCGTCCGCTTTCACATGACCACTTTTCAATAATAACCGAGATTCTTCAATAAAAGATTGTATTATTTGACTGAAATTCATTGAATTTATTTCTTTTTCCCTTTATCTTTGGCTTTCCGTTTTATTGAATATTTATTTATGTGTTTTTCAGCAATATAAGAAGCGGAACTAACATTTTTTAAATCAAACATACTTGTTTGATTTAAATATTTTTTTATCCTTTGATTAGCCAATTCAACATATTCCTTTTTAATATCATACCCGATATAGTGCCTGCCATCTTTTAGAGCTGAAAGACATGCTGTTCCTGCTCCGCAAAAAGGGTCTAATACTACATCATTTTTAAAAGTGTACATCTGTATTAATCTATGAGGTAATTCTTCCGGGAAAGGAGCTGGATGCCCTATACTCCTTGCAGAAACAGCTGGAAAAGTCCATACACTTTTAGTCCATTCAATAAAATTTTCTTTAAGAATTGTATCTTCTTTCTTATCCTTTTTACGTGAAAATGATTCTTTAGAAAAAATTAAAATATATTCGTGAATATCTCGCAACACAGGATTAGCAGCCGACTTCCAACTTCCCCATGCTGTTGAAGGGCTTGCGCTTGAGGCTTTATTCCAAATAATTTCCCCTCTCATCAAATAGCCAATATCTAGCATGTCTTCAATAATATAGGTATGAAGTGGTATATAAGGTTTCCTTCCTAAATTTGCAACATTAATACAGGCTCTGCCACCGGGAACAAGTTTAT
>JAPLKN010000095.1 GCA_026388075.1 Elusimicrobiota bacterium | reverse complement strand
CCGAAACAGTGGAAAATACCTTTTTCGGAGCTAACCATAAACGAAGGTGTTTTTTCATGGTGGAACGGACAGTTTGCTTTCCAGTTTCTTCCTGATTTTTTCAGCGTTGGGATATGTTCGCGGACAATTTCAACAATATCGGTACCCAAACGAATTTTATCAATTACTTCGGCGGGAATTGCCATATTCACCCCGTTAGAGAATATCCCTGATTTTTCTTTCGGAATTTGAATTCATGCTGCCAGACAGCAGTGCGGTGTCCATATTTATTTGAGACCCGTGCGATCTCTAACGGGGTAAACTTAAATCCTGCGGAATCTTCTAAATCCCGAAACTTCAAGCACATCCATTTTTCCGAATTCTTTTTCGGCAGAATCCAAAAGCAAATTTAACCCACATTATCAGAGGAGATATGCCCGGCTATAACGACATTCAAGTGGTATTTTTTTGCGTCCTTATAATGGTCTTCGCTCATATGCATGCATACCATTGTGCCTACTCCGGCATCAGCGAGTTTTTCCAGAACTTCTTTTGCCCCTTCAGTTCCGCCTGTCATATCCACAAATACCTTTCCGGCGCGGCTTTCCTTGCTGCCCAAAAGTATCAAAGGCCCGGCTCCAATTTTTGCTGATTCTTTATATTCCGGAATCTCTTTTAGAATTTTGACTATATCTTTAACATATTTGGGTTTCTTGGATTCAATAAGATTCTGCAAAAAATCCGCGACATGGTTATCAGCCACCGTGTGCGCTGACATAAAAGGGATATTCAGTAATTTTGCCGCATCAATTGCCCTGTTATGATTCTGAGGAAGAACTTTCCTTGACACTTCTTTCATCCGGCTATCCGTCAGCGACTCAGCGATGGTAATCGGAACGCCTTCTTTGCTCAAAATATCAGCCTGCATGCCCATAACTTTATAGAATGTTGCGTAGGCTTTCCCTTCGGGATGATGAGTAAGGACAAGATCAATCTTTTTTCCCGAAGCTTTCAACGTATTGGCAAGAAGAAGTTCCGGAGTTTCGATATCAATCCCTATCATTACGGAATTTATCTCTTCTTCGCCAGACCCGTTAAGAATCCGGCTGTCAGCGTAGGGATTTGACAATGTTTCAGTATCAAAATACTCCTTCTCATCCTGGGACAGTTTTTCGTAATCACTTTTCTTTTCTGCAAGAAGCTTTTTTACTTCTTCTGCTCCCCGAGGATCTTTTTTCATACCCTGCTGGATAAAAAATTCAAATAACTTTTTTAATTTCATAATTCCTCTTTTTAAGAAAAAAATTTAAATTTTTTATTTTGTCCATCTATTTTCCTTATAGGATTTCCGGCGCATTTTACGGCGGGATTCTGCGAGCTTTTCTTTTCTTACTACGCTTGGAGACCTATAATACTCTCTCTTTTTGATTTCCTGCATTACACCGTTTCGTTCACATTCACGTTTAAATCTCCTTATCGCGTCTTCAATTGATTCCCCTTCGCGAACTCTTACATTAACCATTTATAAACACCGCCTTTCTATTAAGTTTATTTAACAACGTGTAAAAGTGTAAATGTTAAGAAAGTTAAGAATAGTAACAGCGTTAAAAGTGTAAAAGTTTTGAAAGTTATGAAAGTTAATTCGAAACATTCCAAAACTTTTCAAACTTTCATAACCTTCCTAACATTCAAAACGCCTTTGTCTTTTTTTAACCCGGAGGCCATCCAAAAATCCTGCCGCCAAGCAGATGATAATGAATATGATCTACTGCTTGTCCCGCATTCGGGCCGCAGTTTGCTACAATCCGGTAACCGTCTTTACTTATATTATTTTTCTCTGCTATTTCTTTTGCCGCAAGCTGAATTTCTCCTAAAAGTTCCTTGTCGGCAACTCCAATTTCATTTAATCCCGTAATATGCTTTTTGGGAATTATAAGAATATGCACGGGCGCTTGAGGATTTATATCAGAAAAAGCAAGTAATTTATCATTTTCAAAAATGATATTGGATTTTATTTCCTTGTTTGCAATCTTACAAAACAAGCAATCTTTTGATTGTTTCATAAAAATTTATAAAAATAGAAAAAAATAAGCCAGACAAACCTTCTATTGTTTAATCGGGCAACCTAAAATTTACAAAAAAGAGCATTTATTATATTATAATAATAATTTAAAAGCAAGTTCAAGTATTTTTATATGGTTTTCTTATTCATAAATCTATCAAAATCAGATGGAGGTTCTGCTGTAAATTCCACGGTTTTTGCCTTGCCCGGATGCGTAAAAGAAATCTTGTATGCATGAAGCATTTGCCTGCTAAAATGGCAATTTTCTATCTTTTCCGGCCCCCCGTAGATTATATCGCCAACCACAGGATGACCGATAAATGCCATATGGCTCCTTATTTGATGGGTTCTTCCGGTGTAGGGATAAACTTCAAGCAGTGAAAAATAATTATTGCGCGACATAACTTTGAACTCGGTTATAGCCATTTTACCGGCAAGCGGCCCCACTTCAATCTTTTTTCTATCTTTGGGCGAGCGGCCCAACGGGGCCTCAATTCTTCCCTTATCCTCCCTGACATATCCTTTTACCGCAGCAAAATATACTTTTTTTACTTTTCTGTTTTGAAACTGTTTCATTAGGCTGTTTTTGGCTTTCTCATTCTTTGCAAAAATAATAACTCCGGATGTGTCTTTATCCAACCGGTGGGCCAAAAAAGGAGTGAATTTATCCTTTGCATAACCAAGAACAGCATTTAAAAGTGTCCCTGATGGATGACC
>JAPLKN010000094.1 GCA_026388075.1 Elusimicrobiota bacterium | reverse complement strand
AACCGCCGCAACACAATCAACTTCCTTCATTATTTTTTCTTTGTCTAAAAGATTTTCAAACAATCGGCCGAAAATGCGGTCGCAGTAATCTTTGTTCTGATACTTAAATTTGTGTATCAATTCTCTTAAAACACCTTTGAATTCCCCGGCTGAGCGGATGAATTCAAAGTGATACAAAGGTTTTTTTCTGCACGAATAACAGTGCTCACCGCCGTCGGGCAAAAACTTGCCGCATTTGCTGCAATAATGCTCTTTGATAAGTTCTATTTTTAAAAAGCATTTTTGGCAAATTCTCAAATAATCATTTTCAGGCAAGCCGCATCCGCAGTTAATACAGGTTATAGGAAATAACAAATTAGAGACCCTATTTAGTGTTTTTGTGATATATTTATGCATATTTTAGAAGCTAGATGATAGAAGCTGTATAATCTAAGAGTCGTATTTAAAGGTTTTCCCCATTGAGCCGCTTATGAGTTTGAGCATTTCTTTTAGTTACTTTTCGGCACCTGTCCGCCTTCAGACTGTGTCATAACTCCTAAAATCAACTCCTGATGTCATTCTGAATTTATTTCAGAATCCAGTATTTTGACAAAACGAGATCCCGAAACAAGTTCGGGATGACAACATACGGAGTTAAGACACAGTCTGCTCGCGCGGAGGCAAGTAAAGAAAAGTAATTCAGGGGTGCAGTCCCTCGACTGCGCTCGGGATGGTGAGCTTGTCGAAACAGGGCAAGAAAGCCCCGCGACTTTCCATTTTAGAATTGAATATTTAATTTTGAAGATGCTTCAATAGTTGAGAAATTCTCATGGGGATTATCCCTGAACATGGTTCTTCCCCATGCAAACCCGATTGAAAATCTGAAATTTTGGGAGATCTCATAATCCGCGTTTGATCCGATATTATAATTATCAATATTATCGCGTTGAATATTTAATCTTGATGACTGGCTTGAATACACAATATTTCCGGTAACTATAAGCCTATTCGTCAAAGAAAGCTTCTTTTTGGTGAAAGGTATAGGAAGCCCTCCGGGAAAAGTCATATCTGCATTTACTTGTCCGGTATAAGTATTTTTTGTGAGCTGGGTAGTAAAATCTCCTGTCGCATTTTTCGTCCAGCTTTCGCCGTTTGAATAACGAAGTAAGCACCTCCATTTCCCGAACGTCGTTCCTCCTTGAGTTGTCCATTCAAAGCTTTCACCTTCATTTATTCTAAGGCTTCTGGTGAGGTCAAAATCTTCGTTGCGGGAAGTATTCATCGCAAGGCTTAAGTCATATTTTTTGAAAAAATTAAACCGCCAGTCCCCTCCGTAGTTCTTGCCGTCGCTGAATGATATCCCTGATGTTTCGGAAGTTTTTCTTTGATGCCTAAAATTAAGCTGGGAATCAGAAAGCCATTGTTCAAGGTAAAGCATCTGCTCTATCCTGCTCATTCCGATCAAAAGATCCGGCCAAATTTTGGTATAAGTATCCCTTTGAGTTCCCGTTATGAAAGAGTGTTCCTGGTTTCCGGTATAAGTAAAATTTGCGGTTAATGTTTTTAATGGTATTTTCCGCCCCGAAAAATCAAAACCCTCAAGCGGATTACACCTGCCGGCGATACGGACATCATCTTTAGTTACATAAGATCTAAAAATGTAATTTGTTGATCCCAGATCAAGCGCTTTTGTAAAAGTATTGCCTCTAATCCACAATTTTTCAAGCGAAGCTCCCAGGGGGTTAAAACTTCTATCAACATTGTCATATGAATCGGTGTCCTGTATGCGGTACGAAGAAGCAAAGCCCAGCGACTGGATATAACGGCTGCTCATCAAATCTTTCGCTTGGAGATTCCACGAAATTTCTCCGAACGCATTTCTTTCAACATATTTTTTTTCTGAAGGATATGTCGGCACTAGGGCCGTTGTGCTGTATGAAAGGTTATAATTTTCTCTTGTGCTTATATTGTAATTCATGTTCGGCTGAAGCCAGGAAGTAAATTTAAAATTAGAATTTGCCGAAAGATTTTGATTAAGTGATTTCGGATAATTAAGTTCAGCAGAAAAATCCCGGTTTTTTTCCTTAACTGTGCTTAAATTATAGCTCGGCAAAAAATTCCAGAAATTCCCGAATTTAAACGGTGTTTTAAGTCCCCAGTTTTCGGTAATTTCAAGGGTATGATAATCAGTAAGTTTCATGTAGTTATTGAATGTCT
>JAPLKN010000093.1 GCA_026388075.1 Elusimicrobiota bacterium | reverse complement strand
CGCCGCGCGGGAATATTTAAAAAAAAGAGGCATTAACGAGTAATCAATAAAAACGTTTCAGCTTGGGTTTGCGCCTAAAGACTCCCTGATCCGTTCAGCTGAAAAAAAAGGAATTTCCAAGGAACAGCTTGTCTCCGCAGGGCTTGTAACGAAAACTGAGCGGGGAAACTATTTTGAATATATGTCCGATAGAGTTGTTTTCCCTATTTTTGATTCGCAGGGGAGAGTAATTGCTTTCGGCGGGCGCACGTTAAAGGATGATGATCCGAAATACCTTAATACCCCGGAAACTTCGGTATATTCAAAGTCACAACAGTTATACGGCTTATTTCAGGCTTTGCCGGCTTTAAGAAAGACTAATGAAGTAATTGTCCTTGAGGGATATATTGATGTGATTGTTTCTCATCAATTCGGCCTTTCAACTTCTGTTGCGACCTTGGGAACATCTTTAACGGCGCAGCATTCTCATATTTTAAAACGATATTGCGAAAACGTCATTTTGTTATTTGATTCGGATAAAGCCGGAAATGAAGCAACTAAAAGGGCGATAGAAACTCTTTTAGACAGCGAAATTTCCATAAAAACAGCAAGCCTTCCTGCGGGAATAGACCTTGACGAGTATCTTTTGAAGGAAGGAAAAGAAAGTTTTTCAAATCTTTTAGAAAAAGAGAAAAAATCTTTCATAGATTTTATGATAAAAGATGCAATAGACAAATTCGGGGTTCAAACAGTTGAATCTAAAGTGAAGGCGGTTAACGACATCCTCCCTTTCGTAGCTAAAATAAAAAACCTGATTCTAAGAAGTGAAGCGATAAAGCACGTTTCGGAAAAAATAAATGTGAGGGAAGATGCTGTAATTTCGGAGCTGCGCCGTCTTGTAAAAAAGGCTCCTTTAAAGAGCGAATTTCAGGAAAGCGGTGCCCAACAAAAACATACAAGGCTAAGAAACGCTGAAGAAGAAATAATGCAGTTAATATTGGCGCATCCGGAATGCATTAGTGATTTGGACCAGGAATTATTGAAAGAAGAAAGAACAAAAAAGATCTTTAATTTTTTGAAAGACGGGGTATCAGTCCCTGAAATTATTGAAGAGCTTGAAGAACAAGACAGGGTTTGGTTTAGAGAAATTCTTTTAGAAGAAAAAGAATACACATTTCCCGATCAGACTCTTTCTAATTTAACTAAAGACATCAGGAACAAAGAGCTGGAAAATACACGCCAGGAGCTTGAAAAAGAAATAATTATGATGAGAAACGGCACTATACCTTACGATAATAAAAAGTTTGAATTGTTTAAAGAACTTACCATTCAATTAAAAGGTTCGGGGAAATAAAATGAGGAAGAGAAAAGATATTTTTAAGGATTTGGTTGAAACTGCGAAGGAGCAGGGATACATTACTTACGATGAGATAAACAAGGGTATTCCTTCCGAAGTTCCCTCAGACAAGGATATTGATGATTTCTTTGGAACTCTGAACAATTTGGGTATCAGGGTAGTATCCCAGCCGAAAGAGTATTCCATAAAAGAAGCGGTGGCTACCGAAGAAACTGAGACTCAGAAAGTTTCAGGCGAAGAAGAAGTAATCAATCCTGTAAGGATGTATTTAAGCGAAATGGCGAAAGTTTCTCTATTGGACAGGGCGACGGAAATTAATCTAGCGCGCAGCATTAGAGAAAATGAAAAAATGCTTAAAATGGTCGTCCTTGAATCACCGCTTATTATCAAGGAAATTCGCAATTGGGAAACGCTGATTATACAGCAGGAAATGACGCCGAAAGAGCTTATGCCCAGGGGAAGAAAGTCTTATTCTCAGCTTCGCGGCATGCGGAATAAAATGATGAACTGAAAAGACTGGAAAGGAAATATAGAGTGCCGTACTACAGGCTTTTGAGTTTGTATCGTTCTGCTAAAAAAAGCAAGAGTAAGGCTGCTGAATTCAAAAAACAAACCGGTTATTCTCCCGTAAATCTTGATGTCCAGATAGAAAATCTGCAGAGCCTTCTGTCAAGGCAAAATCATCTTAAAGAAGGACTGTCAATTACCCCTGAAGATTTGATTGAAGCTGATCGTAAAATTCGCGAATTTGAAGACGTAATCCATATTGATAAAATGAAGCTCATTGAGGCTAACTTTCGTCTGGTAGTTTCGATCGCAAAAAAACATGTCGGCATTTCAAACCTTGAGCTTTCTGATTTGATACAGGAAGGCAACCTTGGGCTTTCAAAAGCTGTGGAAAAATTTGAATGGAAAAGAGGCTTTAAGTTTTCAACCTATGCAACCTGGTGGATACGCCAATCAATAAATCGGGCGATTGCAGATCAGTCAAGGACAATCCGAATACCTGTGCATATGAAAGAGCTGATTTCAAAACTCACAAAAATAAAGAAAAAATATCAGCAGGAATACGGGCGCGAACCAAATATTGAAGAATATACCAGACTTCTGAGGCTTTCGGCAGAAAGAGTAAGGCGCGTTTTGAAAATGATGCAGGAGCCCATATCGCTTTCAACTCCGGTAGGGGAAGAGGAAGACTCAAAACTTGAAGATTTTGTTGAAGATTTAAGCGGGCCCAGCCCGGTTCAAAAAACCCAGCATTATAGGCTTCAGCTAGAAATTGAAAATATTTTGAGCACTCTTACTCCCCGTGAAGCAGACATAATAAGACTTCGCTATGGCATAGGTTCCGGATATCCAAGGACTCTTGAAGAAGTTGGTAAAATTTTCGGCGTTACAAGAGAACGTGTCCGTCAAATTGAAGCAAAAGCTATAAGAAAACTGCGCCATCCTTCTCGCAGCAAAACGTTAAGAGAATATCTGGAATAAAAAAGTGTTTGACACATTTCAAAGTTTTGGGTATAATTTCAATTAGTTTTTTGCTTCAGTTTTTCTGAAAAATCTTATTCGTTTGTGACTGATAACTGTTAACTGGTTCCTTATAACTGAAAAGGGCCTGTAGCTCAGTTGGTTAGAGCAGTCGGCTCATAACCGTCTGGTCGTAGGTTCAAGTCCTACCAGGCCCAAATATTAATATAAGTATTTATATTTATAATAAACCCTTGATAGTTTTTTCAAGGGTTTTTTTCTTGACCGAAAAGTAAAAAGTTGATATAATTCAAGCTTAAATTGCATATCTTAACAAGCCAATTCAGCTAAAATTCAAATAATTGAAAACAGTTACGGAATTAGTTGAATATTTAATCAGTTTAGGAAAGGGTTCAGCGAACAAAGTGAGCGGCGATTTAATGGGAAAACCTTAGGTTTCCTTAATTGGGAGCGCTGAGCGGAGCAATTCCTCTCGAAGCGAAGCAACGTAGTAAGCCCGAGCTTTTGTAAGGGCGCTTGCCCTGCCGAAGCTGTCTCATCAAAATGGCGAATAGCCATGATTATTGATGAGACGTCTAGCGCAGGAGGGCGACTATAGGGTAGTTAGCTCAGCGGAAGAGCACTTGCCTCACACGCGAGTGGCCGCAGGTTCGAACCCTGCACTACCCATTTTAAGACAGTAATTAGTAGATAGTGATTAGAAATTAGTAAATATTACTTGGAAAGCGGATAAATACAGACTTCTTCGCGCAAAAAGGAGCATAAATGCCGGACATAAAACAACAAATTGAGCTTTTGGTAATTCTTCAGGAGAAAGATAGTGTTTTGGATAAGCTGAAAAAACAGCTTTCCGATAATCCTTTAACGATAGCAGAACTTAAACAAACACTTGATCAGTACCGATCTGAGACCGAGGAATCTAAGAATA
>JAPLKN010000092.1 GCA_026388075.1 Elusimicrobiota bacterium | reverse complement strand
GGACGAGGAGGGCTTGAACAGCAATATGACTTTGAGTTGCGCGGACAAGACGGCGGCTGGCAAATTGAAGTGGATGCTTTGGGGCGCCAGACCAAAATGTTAAGGTACATTCCATCTGTTAAAGGAAATAGTCTTTATACTACTATTGACTCAAAGCTTCAGGAAGCTGCCTATCAGGCTCTCAAAAAATCGGCTACAAAAAAAGGAGCGGCTATTGTCATTGATCCGAGAAACGGGGCCGTCAAAGCATTGGTTTCAGTGCCAGGATTTAATCCCGATATTTCGGCTGAAAAAGAGTTTTTAAAATATCTTAAAGATAAAGAACTTCCGCTTTTCAACCGTGCAATTCAAGCTTTATATCCTCCCGGCTCTGTGTTTAAAGTTATTACGTTTATCGGAGCAGTTTCAGACAATATCGTAAATCCTAAGGAAACATATACTTGCGAGGGCAGTTTTACTTTGGGAAACAGGACTTTTGCCTGCTGGCTTAAAACGGGGCACGGAAAGATGTCTTTGATTCCCGCCATGGCAAATTCATGCAATGTTTATTTTTATAATATAGGGCTAAAAATCGGACAAAAAATTCTTGAAAGCATTGCAAAAGAATTCAAGATAGGCGCAAAGACCGGCATCGACCTTCCCTCAGAAAAAAAAGGGCTTCTTCCTTCCAGCGAATGGAAACTGAAAAAAAGAAATATGCCTTGGCTGAAAGGCGATACGGTAAATATGGCTATCGGGCAGGGGCCATTATTGGTTACCCCAATTCAAATTGCTTCTATGATTGTTGCTGTAGCAAATGGCGGGACTTTATATAAACCGTATATTGTTGAAAAAATATCTGATCCGGACGGGAATATTTTGTATGCACACGAGCAAGAAATCAGGGGAAAGATAGAACTGAGCGAAAATACCTGGAAATTATTAAAAAACGCGCTTGAAACAGCTGTATCAAACGGAACAGGAAGAGGATGTTCATTTTCAAACATTAAAGTTGCGGGCAAAACAGGAACGTCTCAGAATCCTCAAGGAGAGGATCACGCATGGTTTGCTTCTTATGCTCCTGCCGACAATCCTGAAATAGCTGTAACAGTCCTGGTTGAACACGGGGGGACCGGCGGGCATGCTGCGGTTCCTGTAGCGCGCGCAATTTATGAACAGTATTTTGGTTTGTCTAAAGGTAAAACTGAAACTAAGAACATTTCAGTTTCAACATCAACGGTAATTAATTAGGGGACACTGAAAAACTCAGTGTCCCCTTGATTACAGTGATTAAAAAAGAGATTACACAGATTAATACGACGTAAAATCTCTGTAATCTTGCCGTTATCTGTGTAATCCTTCGATAAACTCAGGATGGTGAGCGAAGCCGAACCATCAAGGGCTTAATGAAAAATATATTCATAATAAAAAGTGCAATTTTTTTGATTAAATGCATGTCAAAACCGTGCACTTCTAAGCTTTTTTTCATATAACTCATTAATAATTCAATCATTAGTTTTATTTTTCAATAAGCCCTAATTAGAGTATCAGGAATGATATGTTTAAAGAAGAAAAAGGTTTATTCAATCGTTTCATAGAAAATACTGACTGGATTTTAGTCGGAGCTCTAATCTTTTTAATATTTACCGGTATTTTGAGTGTTTATTCTGCAGTTTTGCATTATGGTAATCCCGGCAGGTTTATAGCTACTCAAGGAGCCGCTATAGGTATCGGTGTAGCAGGGATGATAATTCTTTTGAGTTTCAATTATCAAAATTTTCGCCAATTTGTTTACCCTCTATATGTTTTTTCAATTCTAATATTAGTCTGTGTGCTTTTTTTCGGCGCTACGGTAAGGGGCACAAAAGGCTGGTTTAATTTCGGTTATTTTTCGTTTCAGCCGGTTGAACTGGCAAAATTAATATTTATTTTAGTTCTTGCAGGTTTTCTTGATATGCGTTCCAAAACAATTAAAACAGTCGCAAC
>JAPLKN010000091.1 GCA_026388075.1 Elusimicrobiota bacterium | reverse complement strand
TGCGGGCTTACGCCCGCAGTATTCTGCGAAGGGGGATAATATTGCGTCGCACCACTAAGTACTATTTGACTTTTGCGGGTAAAGGTTATGAATATGGAAAAAAAGAATTTAGTTAATCCTGAAGATAAAAATATTGGTATAGTTGAGACAAAATATGTAACTTTTGATGATCCTGCCGATCAATTGGTTTTAGAATCCGGCCAAAAGTTCGGGCCGATAACCCTTGCCTATGAGACCTACGGAAAACTTAACAAAAATAAAACAAATGCCATTTTAATTGCCCACGCGCTTTCCGGTGACGCCCACGCTGCCGGATATTTACAAGGAGATAATGACCCTGGCTGGTGGGATAATATGATTGGGCCTCATAAAGCTTTTGATACGGACAAATATTTTATTATTTGTTCAAACGTAATAGGCGGCTGTAAGGGATCAACAGGTCCTTCGTCAGTAAATCCTAAAACTGGCAAACCTTTCGGATTGGATTTTCCAATAATAACTGTTTCTGATATGGTCAAAGCGCAAAAAAAGCTCATTGATTATTTGGATATAAAAAGATTGCTGTGTGTCGCAGGCGGTTCTATGGGCGGGATGCAGGTCCTGCAATGGGCAGTTTCTTACCCGGAGATGGTTGCATCTGCCATTCCAATTGCATCAACGATGAAACATTCTCCTCAGCAAATCGCTTTTGATGAAGTAGGCCGGCAAGCGGTTATGGCTGACCCTGCATGGAATCAGGGAAATTATTATGGGAAGGAATTTCCGGAAAAAGGATTGGCTGTTGCCAGAATGATAGGGCATATCACATATATGAGTGACCAGTCAATGGAAGAAAAGTTTTCCAGAAAACTGAAGGACAAAGATTACACATTCAGCTTTAGACAGGATTTTGAGGTAGAAGGATATCTTCGTTACCGCGGCGATTCGTTTGTAAAAAGGTTTGACGCAAATTCTTATCTTTACATTACTAAAGCTATGGATTATTTTGATGTCTCGGGTGATAAATTTATTCAATGGAATAAAAAATATGATATGAATTTTTTGGTTATTTCTTTTAAATCTGACTGGCTTTACCCTTCTTATCAATCCCGGGAAATAGCTCATCAGCTTAAAATGAAGGGAATTGACGTTACCTATTGTGAGATTAGATCTACTTACGGCCATGATGCTTTCTTGCTTGAAGTAGCCGATGAAACAAACTTGATAAGGCCTTTTTTAGAAAAGGTTAATTCAATCTCGGAAAAAAGTTCTAAGGGCTTAAAATGAATGAAATAGAAAGACTTGATTATAAAATTATTTCAAATATTATTGAAACCGGTTCAAATATTCTCGATCTGGGCTGCGGAGGGGGAGACCTTATAAATTACCTTCAGAAAACAAAAAATGTCCGGGTTCAGGGAATAGAACTGGATGAAAATGAAATTTATAAATGCGTAGCAAAAGGTTTAAGTGTTTTTCATGGGGATATTGATGACGGTCTAAAGAGCTACCCCGACAAGACATTTGACTATATTATTTTAAATCAAAGCTTGCAGGAAATGATTGAGATTGATTATGTGTTGGAAGAAAGTCTTAGGGTAGGGAAAAAGGTAATAATAGGTTTTCCGAATTTTGCATATATCTTTGACAGAATAAAACTTTTTTTTAGAGGCAGGGCGCCCATTACAAAAAATCTTCCTTATGAATGGCATGATACCCCTAATATAAGATTCTTAAGTATTAAAGATTTTAAAGATTATTGCCGGAAAAAGAAAATACAAATTCTTGATAATTTCTACTTAGGGGAAAATAGGAAAATATTTTTCCTTCCTAACCTTTTTGCTCCCAATGCTATCTTTGTGGTAAAAAAATGAAAACCATTTAGCATTAACCTTCAAAAGAAAATCTAATCTTTTTTATTTATTGCTAAGTCTATTTGTTAAATGAGAGGAAACAATGAAAACTATTTATGAAATCCTTGAAAAAGTTCGCTTAAATAAACCGGTTATCCATCATCTTACTAACTGGGTAACAATTTATGATTGCGCAAACATCGTTAAGGTTTTCGGGGCATCGCCCGTAATGGCTCATGCAAAGGAAGAAGTTTCTGAAATGGCTGGTATCGCTTCAGCGCTTGTTTTAAATATCGGCACTTTAACATCGGATTTTGTAGAAAGCATGAAAATGGCAGCTAAAAGCGCTAATGACAAAGGCATACCTGTTGTGCTTGATATTTGCGGAGCCGGAGCGACAAAGTTTAGGGATCAGAAATCTTTTGAACTTTTAAATGAAACAAAAATTAACATATTAAGAGGCAATGCTTCCGAAATTGCCAGAATTGCAGGAGAAAATGTTCAGACTAAAGGAGTTGATTCTTCGGAAGTAAATATGGATCTTAAAGAAATCGCATTGGAAATTGCCTCAAAACGAAATTGCACGGTTGTTATTACCGGCGAAGAGGATATAGTCTGTGATAAAGGAAAAACTATTATTGTGAAAAATGGAACCGAAACAATGTCTCAAATTGTGGGTACTGGATGCATGGCAAGCTCGGTTATAGGGACTTTTGCTGCTGTGGAAGAAGATTTAACATTTGCGTCTGCAGCCGGGCTGGTTTGTTTTGAAATTTCTGCGGAGCTGGCTTCAAAAAAGTCCGTTGGCCCCGGATCTTTTAAAGAAAAACTTTATGATTGCGTTTATAATTTGGATAAAGATACGGTAGATAGAATGCAAAAGATAGAATTTGTTCTTAAAGGGAGCAGTTTAAAACAAAACGGTATTTGGAATAGAATATAGACAGTCTAAACAATATGAAATCAATTACTGAAAAAATTTTAGAGCTGAAAGCTAAAAGAAATGCGATAATTCTGGTTCATAACTATCAGCTGCCGGAAGTCCAGGATATAGCTGATTTTCTTGGCGATTCTCTTGATTTAAGCCGTAAAGCTTCTCAAACTAATGCTGACGTAATAGTTTTCTGCGGCGTTCATTTTATGGCAGAAACTGCTTCAATACTTTGCCCGGAAAAAACAGTGCTTCTGCCTGAAATTAAAGCCGGTTGTCCAATGGCTGATATGATAGATGTAAAAAAACTTAATGAGCTCAAAAGAAAACATCCTGATGCCGTAGTTGTTTGTTATATAAACACATCGGCAGAAATCAAGGCTGAAAGCGATATTTGCTGTGCTTCTTCAAATGCAGTAAATGTTGTAAATTCTATAAAAGATAAAGAAATTATTTTTATACCGGACCAAAATTTAGGAAAATATATTGAAAAACTTACCGGTAAAAAAATGATTTTTTTCGGCGGTTATTGTCCTATTCATATAAAAATATCCGCCAAAGATATCTTGGGATCTAAGAAAAAATATCCTAATGCGGAAGTTCTGGCTCATCCCGAGTGCACAGAAGACGTGTTGAATTTGGCTGACAAGATTCTTTCAACAAACGGCATGGTAAGATATGCAAAAGAAAGCGCTTCAAAAGAAATGATCATTGCTACCGAACAAGGGATTATTTATCGTCTGAAAAAAGAAAACCCTGAAAAGAACTTTTATCCGGCTACCGAAAAGGCATTATGCAAGAATATGAAAAAAATAAGTTTAGAGAAAATTTTGTGGGCGCTTGAAGATATGAAATATGAAATTAAAGTACCGCCTGCATTGCAGGCAAAAGCCATAAAATCAATAGAAAAAATGCTTAAATATTAATATGGAAACAATTGGTAAATTTCCTTTAATTGCAAGTTTTTTGGCAGGGATAATGACTTTTTTGAGTCCGTGCATATTACCTTTAATCCCTGCATACCTTTTCTACATCACGGGCATTTCGCTTGAAGAACTTAGGAAAGAAGAAAAATCAATAACAAAAGTTTTTCTTAATTCGGTTTTTTTTGTTTTCGGTTTCAGCGTTATTTTTATCCTGCTTGGTATTTCAGCAAGTTTTTTGGGAAATATAGTGGTTTCCGGAAAAAATATTATAAGATTTGTCGGGGGAGGTGTAGTTATTATTTTTGGCCTTCATATTACGGGGATATTCACGATTCCTTTTCTTTACTTTCAGAAAAATATTAAAATTAGCAGAGTATCTGTTGGATATTTCGGCTCATTTTTAATCGGAGTTGCATTTGCGATGGGCTGGACTCCATGCATAGGACCTATTCTTTCGTCAATTTTAATCTTGGCATCAACTCAAGGTACGGTATTTAAGGGAACATTGCTTTTGATTTTTTATTCTATTGGCATTGCGATCCCATTTTTACTGACAGCACTATTTATAAATTGGTCACTGTCTGTATTTGAAAAAATTAAAAAGTATTTTAGAGTCATTGAAATAATTTCAGGGATAATTTTAATTATTGTAGGTATTTTAATAATCACCGATAATTTTAACCGGTTGACAATATTATTTATCCGTATTTTCAGCTAATGATTCAAATTTTGCGGTTTCCAATTTTGACAAAAGAATTATTATATTATATATTTTCAAACTAATATTTGATAAAGGATTGAAAAATGGCACCTCATAAAGTTACTTTAATACCCGGGGACGGCACAGGCCCTGAAATTGCTGAAGCAACAAAAAATGTAATAGATGCTACCGGGGTAAAAATTGAATGGGAATATGCCGACGCGGGTTCCGATGTTATGGAAAAATACGGGACCCCGCTTCCTAAAATCACACTGGATTCTATTAGAAAAAACAAAGTCGCACTAAAAGGCCCCATAACCACGCCAATTGGAACCGGTTTCCGTTCAGTAAATGTTGCAATACGTAAAGAGCTGGATCTATACTGTTGTTTAAGACCGTGCAAAACCTATGCAGGAGTTAAGTCAAGATATGAAAATATTGACTTGGTCGTAGTAAGAGAAAACACTGAAGATTTATACACAGGAGTGGAATTTCGTGCGAGTTCTCCTGAAGCTGAAGAAATCATTAAACTATCCAAGAATAAAATAAGAGAAAAATCCGCTATATCAATAAAGCCTATTTCAAAGTTTGGGTCCGAAAGAATTGTTAAATTTGCATTTGATTACGCAGTAAAAAATAAAAGAAAAAAAGTTACAGCGGTAACAAAAGCTAACATAATGAAGTTTACTGACGGCCTTTTTTTGGATACGGCAAAGGAAGTAGCAAAAAATTACGAAGGGAAAATTGAATATGAAGAACGCTTGATTGACAATATGTGCATGCAGCTGGTTCTAAAGCCTCATCTTTACGATGTAATTGTATTGCCTAATCTTTACGGGGACATTCTTTCTGACCTTTGTGCCGGGCTTGTCGGAGGATTAGGGGTAGCGCCCGGAGCTAATTTCGGCAATGATTATGCTGTTTTTGAAGCAGTTCATGGGTCTGCCCCGAAATATAAAGGCCTAAATAAAGTAAATCCTACAGCGCTGATTCTTTCGGGTAAACTGATGCTTGAATATCTCGGAGAAACAAAAGCTGCCAAAAAACTTGATGAGGCAGTAGTTAAGGTTATATCTGAAGGAAAAAACGTTACATATGATCTTGGCGGAAAAGCAGGAACAAAAGAAATGGCTGAAGCTATTATTAAAGAAATGAGGTAAGCCCCGTTAGAAAAATTGAAACATTAAGAAAAAATCAGATATGAAAAATAATATTGATACAGCTTTTCGTAGTTTTTGGAATAGGCAGTTGTTTGATTTTTTCTAACGGGGTAAATCGATGGAAAGAACTTGTGTGATCATCAAGCCTGACGGAATCGGTAAAAAAGTTGTAGGTGAAATAATAAAAAGCTTTGAAAGCGAGGGTTTAAAACTTCTTGGGATGAAAATGGTTTGGCCGGACCGTTCAACGATTGAAAATTTTTATGACGTTCATCGCGGGAAATATTTTTTTGAATTTTTTATCAATTTTATGACTTCGGGACCTATAATAGTAACCGCGTGGGAAGGGGAAAATGCTGTTTTTGGTGTCCGAAACATAATAGGCTCAACCGATTCAATGGAAGCTGCCCCGGGAACTTTAAGGCGTATGTTCGGCACTGACGGCAGAAAAAATCTTGTTCACGCATCAGATTCAGTTGAAAACGGAATTAAAGAAATAAAATTTTTCTTTAAAAACGGCGAAATAATTGATTATAGTCCTGAAGAATGGAAAAAGGGGTAAGAATGAAAGTATTAATCGTAAACTGCGGTTCGTCTTCGGTAAAATATACTTTTTATGAAATGGATACTGAAAAAAATCTTGCTAAAGGTATAGTTGAATGCATAGGACTTCCTGAGGCATATTTTAAGCAGGAGTCCATTACCGGTGACGATATCAAGGAATTGTGCCAAGTAAAAAATCATATGGAAGCCATTGAGCTTATTATCGAAAAGCTTCTTAGCGCAGGACCGCAGGTAATAAAAGAAATCAGCGAGATCACTGCTATCGGGCATAGGGTTGTGCACGGCGGAGACAAGTTTTCTGATTCGGTTCTGGTAAATAACGAAGTAATGAAAGGTTTAAGGGAATGTTTTGCCATAGCGCCGCTTCACACTCCTCATCATTATGCAGGTATAGAAGCGTGCCAAAAACTATTGCCCGGGGTTCCTGAAGTTGTTGTGTTTGATACTGCTTTTCATCAGACTATACCGCAGTATGCATACCTTTATCCGCTTCCTTACAGCCTTTACGAAAAATATCATATAAGACGATACGGTTTTCACGGGACATCTCATAAATATGTCGCATATAGAGCAGCTGAAATTCTTAAGAAACCCATAACAGAATTAAAACTTATAACTTGCCACTTAGGAAACGGTTGCAGCATAACAGCAATTGAAAATGGCAAATCTATTGACACATCAATGGGTTTTACGCCTTTGGAAGGGCTAATGATGGGGACCCGATGCGGAGATATTGATCCGGCCATTATTGTACATCTTATGATGCACGAAAATATTTCAGCGGAAGATCTTAACACCCTGCTTAATAAAAAAAGCGGCCTTTTGGGAGTGTCAGGACTAACGAATGATATGAGAACGATACTAAAGGCGGTAGCCAGCGGTTCTGAAAAGGCAAAACTAGCTTTGGATATGTTCTGTTACAGGATAAAAAAATATATTTCTTTCTATTTCGGAATTTTAAACGGAACCGATGCTATAATTTTTACCGCCGGTATAGGTGAAAATTCTCCGACAATAAGGGAAAATTCTCTAAAAGGCCTTGATAATCTTGGAATTATCGTTGATAAAGATGCAAACTTAAATATTACTGCTGAAGAAAAAATCATTTCTTCGGCTGTTTCAAAAGTTAAAGTTTTGGTAATTCCTACTAATGAAGAGTTAATGATAGCAAGAGAAACTTTAAGGGTATTGACAAACTCATGACGAATCATTATAATCAACGTTTGTTTTAGATCTTTAATATAAAAAGAATTCAGGAGCTTTCGGAAAAATGAATGACTTTTTTATAAATCCGTCGGAATTAAAAGACGGATTAAAAATAGAAAAATTCATTGAAAAATATAGCTGTAAAGACTTAGAAGAATATACTAGCGATCAAAAACTATCAATTTCTTTTAAGGCCGAACTCTTTGGCGAAGAGGTTTTAGTTACAGGGGAAATCAAGGGGCAAATAGCGCTTAAATGTTTTTCCTGTAATGAGAAATTTAATTATAACATCAAAACTGATATAGCACAGTCTTTTTCGTCAAAAACTGATTTAATAGATCTGGAAGAAGAAATTAGGCAGTTATTGATTTTAAATCTTCCGAACAAGCCGCTATGTAAAGAAAATTGTTTGGGTCTTTGCCCTCAATGCGGCAAAAATTTAAATATCGTAAAATGCGGTTGTCAAAAACAACCTTCAATTGACCGATGGGGTAAGTTAAAGGAACTGCTCAAAAATAAGTAGTTTGATAAAAAAAAGACCCGGCAACAGGAGGAGAAATGCCGAATCCAAAACGAAAACATACTCGAATGCGACGCGATATGCGCAGGGCTTCAAACTGGAAAATATTTTCATTAAATACGAACAAATGCCCTCAATGCGCAGCCCCGAAGATGCCTCATAGAATCTGCCCGTCTTGCGGTTTCTATAATGGAGAGTTAATCCTGCCGAAAAAAGAAAAAAAGAAAACAGAATCTAAAGAAAGTCAAACCAAGGGCGCAGAGGAAAATAAATAATGAAAATAGCCTTAGATGTTATGGGGGGAGATCACGCACCCCTAGTAACAATTGAAGGTGCTATTAATGCGGCCAAAGAATTTCAGCATGAAATTATTCTTGTTGGCCGGGAAAATATAATTCTTTCGGAACTAAAAAAATACAAGACAAAAAATTTAAATATAAAAATTGAAAATGCCAGTGAAGTAATAGATATGGATGAATTGCCTGCTCAGGCAGTAAGGCAGAAAAAGGATTCGTCTTTGGTTGTTGCAGCAAAATTGGTGGCCGACGGTAAAGCTGAGGCTTTTATATCGGCAGGAAATTCCGGGGCAGCAATGGCATCGGCCTTACTGCATATGGGCAGAATACCTGGGGTCAGCCGGCCTGCTATTGCAACATTATTTCCGACTCTTGAAGGCCTATGTATTTTATTGGATGTAGGGGCAAATGTAGACTGCAAACCAAAACATCTTCAGCAATTTGCAATTATGGGCAGTCTTTTTATGAAAGAAGTTAAGGGAATAGATAATCCTAAGGTAGGATTAGCATCCATCGGAGAAGAAGATACCAAGGGGAACGAATTGACGCTGGCAGCTTTTGAGCTTATTAAAAAATCAAACGTTAATTTTATCGGAAATATTGAAGGAAGAGACATAAGTAGGGGAAAAGCGGAAGTAGTAGTTTGCGACGGTTTTGTAGGCAATATAATACTTAAGTACGCTGAAGGTGCAGTTGAAATGCTGCTAAAATTAATAAAAAGCGAGCTTAAATCTTATCCCATAACTTGGGTTTCGTTACCTTTCCTTTGGGCCGCTTTAAAAGATTTGAGAAAAAAACTTGATTACACTGAATATGGCGGAGCTCCTCTTTTAGGAGTTAACGGAGCTTGTTTAATTTGTCATGGCAGATCAAACGCTAAAGCAATTAAAAACGCTTTCTTTTCTGCTGCGAAATATGTTGAAAAAGGCGTTACTAAAGCTATTGCTGACGAAATGTCTAAAATTGAAAATAATGAAACTGAGTAGAGGTTAAGAAAATGAGCAAATTTGGAGTAAAAATTCTTGGAACCGGATCATCCGTTCCTGATAAAATATTAACCAATTCCGAATTAGAAAAAATGGTTCAGACTACTGATGAATGGATAACTTCAAGAACCGGAATAAAAGAAAGGCGTATAGCTGATAAAAATACTGCAACGTCAGACCTAGCGATAGGGGCAGCTAAAAAAGCTCTGGCGGAAGCTAAAATAAAACCCGAAGAGTTAGATGCAATAATAGTCGCAACTATTACTCCGGATATGTTTTTTCCTTCAACTGCTTGTTTGATACAAAAAGCTATAAATGCCAAAAATGCTTTTACTTTTGACCTTTCAGCGGCTTGCAGCGGATTTATTTACGGCTTGGCGGTTGCTAAAAATTTTATAGAAAACGGTTTTTGCAAAAATATACTTTTGATTGGTGCTGAAACTTTATCTAAAATTACTGATTGGAAAGACCGAAACACTTCTGTTTTATTTGGCGACGGTGCAGGAGCGATGGTATTAAGCCGATCAGAAACAGAAAACAATATTTTGTCAGTATATCTGGGAGCCGATGGAACTTACGCAGATCTTTTATATCTTCCCGGGGGAGGATCAAGGAATCCTTCTACGGAAGAAACAGTAAAAAACAGAATGCATTATATAAAAATGGAAGGAAAAGAAGTATTTAAAGTTGCAATAATTAAAATGATAGAGGCGGCTCAAAAAGCTCTTGATTTAGCCAAAATAAAATGCGAAGAAATTTCTCTATTAATACCCCATCAGGCAAATCTTAGAATTATTGAAGCAATTACCAAAAGAATGGGCCTCCCAAAAGAAAAAGTTTTTGTTAATCTTCATAAATATGGAAATGTTTCCGCGGCAACAACCATAATTGCATTTGATGAAGCGCTGAAAGAAGGGAAAGTTAAAAAGGGAGATATTGTTGAGCTGGTGGCCTTTGTCGGCGGATTTACCTGGGCATCGGCTGTATTAAAAATATGAAAAAAATT
>JAPLKN010000090.1 GCA_026388075.1 Elusimicrobiota bacterium | reverse complement strand
ATTACAGTGATTAATATCAATGCATCGGCGTAATCTCTTTTAAAATCATTGTAATCAAGGATCTGCCGGTTGTTTGCAGATCCAAAAGAGGTATAAAAATGAAAGAAAAAACTACTGAAATTGCAGAAGGAATTGCCGCCTCTTCAGGTATTGCAATAGGAAAAGTATTTCTTCTGGAAGACGATGAATTCTGTCTAATTCAAAGAGACGTGCCGAAAGATGAAATAAAAAAGGAAGTTGCCCGTTTCCGTGAAGCTCTTCAAAAAACGCGGATAGATATGCTGGCGACAAAGGAAAAGATTTTCAAAAATCTTGGCAAAGAATATGCCCGTTTGGCGGATGCCTATCTTTTGATATTGGATGACCCTTTAATTAACAGAGATGTTGTTAGAAAGATTAATGAGGGAATAAATGCGGAATATGCTCTTTTTAAGATTTTAGAAAAGGTGATGCGCTCATTTGATATGATTGAAGATGAGTATTTCAGGGAAAGAAAGCACGATATACAGGATGTCGGGAAAAAAATCTTAAGCCATCTTTTAGGGAAAGCCAGGCGGTCACTTTCTGAAATAAAAGAAGATTCAATAATAATAGCGCATAATCTGACTCCTTCCGATACGATATCAATGAGAGATCATTTAGTAAGGGGTTTTGCAACCGATATCGGAGGAAGAACTTCTCATACCGCAATCGTTGCCCAAAGCCTGGAAATACCTGCAGTTGTAGGTTTAAAAAATATTACTTCCAGAGTTAAAGAGGGAAGCACAATAGTCATTGACGGCAATCAAGGTATTGTAATTATTGATCCTGATCCCGAAAGCATTAAAAACTATAAGAGAGAACAAGAAATCCAGTTAGCTCAGATTTTGGAGCTGGAAAAGTTAAGAGATTTGCCGGCTCAAACCACGGATGAGCACAGGGTTGTTGTTGCTTCCAATATTGAAAATCCTGACGAAATAAAATCTGTAACAAAACACGGAGCGGAAGGAGTCGGGCTTTACCGCACTGAATTTCTTTATTTTAATAGGACTACCCTTCCAACTGAAGAAGAGCATTATGCAAACTATGTAAAAGTTGTTCAAAAGACGCTTCCGTACAGCGTTATTATAAGAACAATGGACCTTGGAGGAGATAAGCTTGCACATTTGGGCCTTGAAGGTTTTACAGTTGAAAATAATCCTTTTATGGGTTTAAGAGCTATAAGGTTATGTCTTAAATATCCGGCAATTTTTAAAACACAGCTTAGAGCAATATTAAGAGCTTCTGCGGAAGGCAAAGTAAAGTTAATGTATCCTATGATTTCGGGCATAATTGAATTAAGAGAGGCGAACAAAATATTGGAAGAAGTTAAACAGGATCTGCGCAATGAAGGGAAAAAATTTGATGAAAATATTGAAGTCGGAGTTATGATTGAAGTTCCTTCAGCCGCGCTAACGGCTGATCTCATAGCAAAGGAAGCTGATTTTCTTTCAATAGGGACAAACGACCTGATACAATATACTCTTGCAGTGGATAGAGTTAACGAAAATGTTGCGACGTTATATGAGCCGCTCCACCTTTCTATATTAAGGCTTCTAAAAACTATTATTGATGCCGGCCACTATGCGGGAAAGTGGGTAGGCATGTGCGGAGAGATGGCCGGAGATCCTTCTTTTACTATGATTTTAATCGGACTTGGCCTTGATGAATTCAGCGTTTCTCCGGTTCAAGTGCCCAAAATAAAAAAGATAATCAGAAGTATTTCTTTAAAGGACTCAAAAGAGCTGGCAAATGATATTCTGACTTCTCCTGATAAAAATTCCATACAAGAAAAAATTAGAAAAAAGGAGCTCAAAAGCAACCTTCCATTATTTTAACCGTATTCAATGTTTCTAAAAGAAGTCTAAATCAAAAATTTAAAAGAGAATAGAATTGGAAATAAGAAATTTTTGCATTATTGCTCATATTGATCACGGTAAAAGCACCTTAGCTGATCGTCTTTTAGAATATACAAATACGATTCCAAAGCGTGAAATGAGGGACCAAATTCTTGACGGGATGGATCTTGAGCGCGAGCGGGGCATAACAATTAAGGCTAAGGCCATTAGGATGGATTATACCGATGAAAGCGGGAAGCAGTACATGTTAAACCTAATTGATACTCCGGGGCACGTGGATTTTACCTATGAGGTTTCCCGTGCGTTAGCTGCCTGCGAGGGCGCTTTATTAATAGTTGACGCTTCCCAGGGAGTAGAAGCGCAAACTCTTGCAAATACATATCTTGCGACTCAGTCAAAATTAAAAATAATTCCGGTAATTAATAAGATTGACCTGCCTACCGCTGATGTGGACAGCACTTACCAGCAAATGAAAGAGGCCTTGGGGATAACGGTTGAGCCGATTCTTGCAAGCGCTAAGGAAGGGCTTGGAATTTCGGAAATTGTTAAATCGATAATTAATGATATACCTGCTCCTACAGGAACAAAAGAAGAGCCTTTGTCCGCTCTTATTTTTGATTCTTTTTACGATTCTTACAGGGGTGTAATTATAATTGCGAGAGTTTTTGAGGGCGAAATTAAAGTTGGGATGAAAATTAAACTGGTTTCATCAAACGCTCTTCACGAAGTTTTAGAAATAGGTTACATGAAAATAAAAATGATTCCGTGCAAAAGCCTTTCAGCGGGCGAGGTGGGATACATTGTATCAGGGATAAAAGACATTCATGATCTTAAAATCGGTGACACTATTACAGAGCAATCAAAGCCTACGCTTCATCCGCACCCGGGATATAAAGATATTAAACCTTTTGTTTTTGCAGGTATTTATCCTTTAAGTACTTCTGATTACGATAATTTAAAAAACGCTTTAGAAAAACTCAGGCTTTCTGATGCGTCTTTGTCTTATGTTCCTGAAACTTCTTCTGCCTTGGGTTTCGGTTTCAGGTGCGGTTTTTTGGGATCGCTTCACCTTGAAATAGTCAAGGAAAGGCTTGAAAGGGAATTCAATCTTGACCTAATTGTTACCGCGCCAAACGTGGTTTATAGTGTTGTCACCAAAAAAGGAACATCTGAGATAGACAATCCGGCAAGGTTTCCTTCTTACGGTGACATTATAGAGATATACGAACCATATGTTATTGCAACGATAATTTGTCCGTCGCTTTATTTGGGAGCAATTCTTGATTTGTGCCAAAAAAGAAGAGGAAAACAGATTACTCTTAGATACATTGATACAAAAACAGTTATCTTAAAATATGAAATACCTCTGGCGGAAATTATTGTGGGTTTTTATGATGCTTTAAAATCCGTTTCAAAAGGATATGCTTCTTTTGATTATGAGCACATTGGGACAAGGCTGGGAGATCTTGTAAAACTAGAGATACTTATCAACCAGGAAGTAGTTGACGCATTTTCTGTTATTGTCCACACAGAAAAGGCGCAGACAACCGCGCATTTTCTGGCCGAAAAACTGAGAGCAATTATTCCAAGGCAGATGTTTGAAATTCCAATTCAGGCAAGGATAAGAAATAAAATAATTGCACGAGAAAATATTGCTGCAATGCGAAAAGATGTGCTTGCAAAATGTTACGGCGGCGATATTACACGAAAACGAAAACTTTTAGAAAAACAAAAAGAAGGCAAAAAAAGGATGCGGCAGTTCGGGCGTGTTGATATTCCTCCTGAAGCCTTTATTGCGGTTCTAAAAATAAATGAGTAAGGTGTATGGCTGCTTCTAAGTTAAGCGGGGTTGACCCCGTTAGAAACAGTAGAACGTGAAGAAAAAGTAAAACATAGAGAGAAAAATAGGAATAGGCTGTCGCAGTTTTTTAAATAAACGGTCGTTTGGCTGTTTCTAACGGGGCAGAAAGGATATCTTATGATTGACTTTTTTGTATCACAATGGAATTCCGGAATGGAATTCAAACTTTTAGTTGCAGGCGTAATCCTTTTTATTGCGGCTCAAATAATGAAAAAATTCAAGGAAATGTTTGAAGGCCCGCGGATGAAAAAGTTATATGCAGAAATTCTTGACTGGGTGGAAACAGGCTGGTCAGCGGTATTTCTTGCGGCATTTTTAATGTATTTATTTATTCAGGCGTTTAAAATTCCTTCAGGAAGCATGAGGATGACATTTCTTGAAGGGGACCATCTTTTTGTGAATAAATATTATTACGGTTTCCATATCCCTTTTACCGACGGAAAAAGAATATGGAAAACACACCAGATCAAACGAGGCGACATAATCGTTTTTGAATGTCCTCAGTCAGCCCTAAGTTTAGTTGAAAGAGAAAAGCATGTGAGGAAAGATTTTATTAAACGTTGCATTGCTTTGAGCGGGGATATAGTAGAAATAAAAGATAAAAGCCTTTTTATAAACGGAAAAGTTGTAACTGAGCCGTATATTGATTTTGATGATAAGGAAATCTACAAAGAAGTAAAATTATTTTCTTCTTCGGAACAATATCAAAGAACTTGGGAATCAGGCAGGTTTGATAGTTTGCCGCCAAGCATTGTAAGAGATAATTTTGGGCCGGTTATTGTTCCTCCGGGATATTATTTTGTTATGGGTGATAACCGTGACCGTTCCTTTGATTCAAGATTTTGGGGGCCTTTACCCGATAAAAATGTGAAAGGAAAACCGATTTTGATATACTGGCCGCCGAAACGAATGAGAATACTACGTTAGAAAATTAGGAAAGTTATGAAATTTAAAAGGACAGATAGACAATGAGGTAAAATCGCGGGTCCGCCTCGTCTGCTCCAGAGGAGCTAGACGGGCGAGACATCGCCCCGATAAATCGGGGCGTGGAGGTTTTATGAATTTGACTTATTGGATAATTGCGGGTTTGGCATTATTTGTTGTAGAAATTATTACTCCCGGAAGTTTTTTCTTCGCTTGTCTGGGAATCGGCGCATTATGTTCGGCCTTGGTTTCAGTTTTTATTAGCGTTACTTGGATCCAATTTGCAGTTTTTGTGGCAGGCTCACTTATTTCAATGTATACAATTCGTCCCTTAGCTAAACGGTTGATAAAAAGTGAGGGTAAAAAATCAAATGTTGATGAACTGATAGGACAAAAAGCTCCCGTAACAGAATTAATTAATCCTCCAAATTTTGGGAGGGTTAAAATTTCGGGTGAGATTTGGATGGCGCAGGGTGAAGAAAAAATTGAGCCGGGATCAATGGTTGAAATACTTGCAGTTGAAGGAACAAAATTGAAGGTCAGAAAAATCTAAGAAAGTGATAAGTGGTAAGGGGTAAGGGGTAAGAATTAAGTTAACGGCTAAAAAAGAATCTGGCTTTAGACTTAATCCTTATCACTTATCCTTTAGCGCTGAAGTAAAAGGAGGATTTATGCCGTCAGCTTTAATTTTAGTTTTGGTTGTTTTAGCAGTGATCTATGTTTTTAGGGCTGTAAGGATTGTTCAGCAGTATGAAAAGGGGCTCTTGGAAACTTTGGGACAATACACCAAAACGCTTAATCCCGGCCTTGCTATTATTTTTCCTCCTTTTCAGAACTTAAGAATTGTTGATATGAGGGAGCAGGTTATAGATGTTCCTCCTCAGGATGTTATTACGAAAGACAATGTTATGGTTACTGTTGATGCGGTTATTTATTTTCAAATAACTGATCCTTCAAAAGTAGTTTATAATGTTGCAAATTTCGGAATGGCTTCGCTGAAGTTGGCGCAGACAAACCTGAGAAATGTAATCGGAGATATGGAGCTGGACAGTACACTGACTTCTCGTGAAAAAATTAATGTTCAATTAAGGCAGGTTATGGATGAGGCGACCGATAAATGGGGTGTTAAAGTAACTAGAGTTGAAATTCAAAAAATTGATCCACCCCGCGATATTACGGACTCTATGTCAAAACAGATGAAAGCGGAAAGAGAAAAAAGGGCTAATATCCTTGAAGCCGAAGGTTTTCGGCAAGCCGCAATACTAAAAGCGGAAGGTTCCAAAATATCCGCTATTCTTGAAGCCGAAGGAAAATCCGAAGCAATTAAAAAAGTTGCCGATGCTGAAAAATATAAGATTTCTTTAGTCTACGGGGCAATTCATGAAGGTAAGCCGACCAACGACCTGATCGCGATAAAATATTTAGAAGCGCTTGAACATGTTGCAAACGGTCAGGCTACTAAAATATTTTTACCGCTGGAAACAAGCGGAGTTTTGGGATCAATAGCCGGTGTGGCCGAACTTTTTAAAGAAAAAGAAAAATCGGAGAAAAAATAAAACAGTAACCAGAAACCAGCGACCAGTTACCAGTAAAAACTAAGACAAAAGGCTTCACTGGTTGCTGGTAACCGGTAACTGGTGGCGATTTTTATGTTAGGTTTATACATTCACATTCCTTTTTGCAGAAAAAAGTGCAATTATTGCGACTTTGTGTCTCAAGTCGCTGAAGACGAACAGATTCTTGAATATTTGGAAGCAATTAAAATTGAAATGAATAAATATTTTAACTTTCAGATTTCAACAATCTATTTAGGCGGCGGAACCCCAAGCATTTTAAGTAAAGATCAAATTAAGGAATTATTCCTGAATGTAAAAAATATTTTTGATATAAAAAATCTTAAAGAAATAACCGTTGAGGCTAATCCAGAATCTTTAAGAAAAGATAAGCTAGAAGCATTTAAAAATGCGGGAGTAAACAGGTTAAGCATGGGATTACAGTCTTTTGATAACAAGGAACTTAAATATCTGGGAAGAGTTCATTCAATTGAAGATTTTAAAAACTGTTATAAAATTGCCCGGGATACAGGTTTTAAAAATATAAGCTTAGATTTGATATATGGATTGCCGAATCAGACGAAAAAAGTATGGGAAAATAATCTGAAAAAAGCAGTTCAGTTCAATCCCGAACATATTTCGCTTTATCCTCTGATTATTGAAACAGGAACTTTGTTGCATAATATTGAGGCAAAAGTTGATGAGGATTTGCAGGCTGAGGTGTATGAATGGTCAATGGATTTTCTCAAAAAGTGCGGATATGAACAATATGAGATTTCAAACTGGGCAAAACCAGGATTTGAGAGCAAACACAACCTTAATTATTGGCATAACGGCGAATACTTAGGAATAGGTGTTTCGGCGGCATCACATTACAAAAATAGGCGTTACAAAAATACTGAGGATATTGTTTTATATATGCAAAATATGAAATCGGGAAAAGATGTTTTTGAAGAATACGAAGAAATCTCTTACGAAAAGAAACTTTCTGAAGAAATAATATTAAATTTAAGATGTTCTCAAGGTTTCTTGGAGTCAAACGAAATTAACATTAAGTATGGCGATATTATAGACGATTTGTTAAAAAATAATCTGATTGAAAAAAATAAAGAAAGCGTTTATCTTACAAGAAAAGGCAAACTTTTGGCAAACCAGGTAATGATGAGGTTTGTATGACAGAAATTTCCGTAGTAATCCCGTGTTTAAATGAGGAAAAAACAATAGCATCCTGCATAAAAAGAGCAAGGGAATCTTTCCTGCGTGCAAATCTTTCAGGCGAGATTATAGTTGTTGATAACGGTTCCAGCGACCGTACTGTCGAAATTGCTCAAAATGCGGGCGCCGTGGTAATTAGTGAATTAAGCAAAGGCTACGGAAACGCGCTTATAAGGGGAATAAAAGAAGCTAAAGGGGAATATATAGTAATGGGAGACGGCGACAACACATATGATTTTTCAGAAATTGACAAATTTGTTATGAAATTAAAAGAAGGCAATGATCTGGCAATGGGATCGCGGTTTAAAGGAAAAATTCTCCCCGGAGCGATGACCTGGTCGCATCAATACATTGGAAATCCAATACTTTCAGGTATGCTGAGACTTTTTTTCGGCGGGACTATTTCTGACTCTCATTGCGGATTGAGGGCATTTACAAAAGACGCTTTTAAAAAAATGAATTTACATACGACGGGAATGGAGTTCGCCTCTGAAATGGTTATTCATGCCCTGAAAAAGAAACTGAAAATATCAGAAATACCTATCACCTATTATACAAGGGCGGGAGAATCAAAGCTTGCTTCGTTTAGGGATGCCTGGCGCCATATCAGGTTTATGCTTCTTTATTCTCCCGGATATTTATTTCTTGCTCCGGGTCTGGCAATATTTACGATAAGTTTTATAGCTACAATTAAACTAGCATTCGGCCCGATATATGCATTTGGAAGAAATTGGGATGTGCATCCAATGGTGTTTTTTTCGATGTTTACGCTTTTAGGCTGGCAAATTCTTTCAATTGGCATAGCTGGCAAAGCATATGCAAATGAAATTGGCCTTGAAGAAGACAAAATGAGCAAAAAAATAATTAAATTTCTTTCCCTTGAAAAAGTTCTAATTTTTGGTATTTTTTTAATAATATTGGGGCTGGCATTGATAATCTATATTTTTTATGTCTGGGCTTTAAGCAATTTTGGAGTACTTTCAGAAGTAAAAACCGGAATTTTAGCCCTTCTGCTGACCGGAATAGGTCTTCAAACTATTTTTACAGCATTTTTGATAAGTATGCTTCAAATAAAATACCGCTAAAGAATAATTTGAATGAAAATCGCCATAGTCTATGATGCAGTTTATCCTTATGTTATTGGCGGAGCCGAAAAAAGAAACTGGGAAATTGCAAAGAGGTTGGCTGCAAAAGGGCATGATGTAAGCCTTGTTGGAATGAAATTCTGGAAGGGTTCAAAACAGCTGATCAGTGAAAGTGTTCAGCTAAAAGGCATTTGCCCCGCAATTTCACTTTATAACAGAAATGGTAAAAGGTCATTTATTGAGCCGTTTTATTTCGGGCTTTTTTGCTTTTTTCATTTTCTTAAAAATAAATATGACATAATTGACTGCAGTAATTTTCCTTATTTTTCAGCCATAGCAATTTTTTTCGCTCTTTTATTAAAACGCAGTAAAACAAAGTTTGTAATAACCTGGCATGAAGTTTGGGGTAAAAAATATTGGAAAGAGTATATAGGATTTCTCGGGTATTTCGGGTACTTGATTGAAAAAATAAGTTCAAATATTACAAGGAATAATATAGTAAATTCCTTATTTACTAAAAAAAGACTGATCGATTTATTGGGGAACAAATCTGAAACTATTGAGTTAATTCCGAACGGAATCAACTTTGGCGAAATAGACGGCATTCTAGAAAGAGAAAAAGAAAACCAAATAATATATGTTGGCCGCTTGATCAAATACAAAAATGTAGATATTCTGATAGATGTTGTGAAAGATTTGATAAATGATGAAGATTGTCGTTATTGTAAAAATATTATTTTAAAAATCGTTGGTGATGGGCCTGAAAAACAAAAATTATCAGAATTAGCTGTAAAGCATAAAATTGAAAAGCATGTAATTTTTTCAGGGTTCCTGGATAAAGAAGAACTTTTTCATGAATTGAAGCGCTCAAAAATATTTGTATTACCATCTGATCGCGAAGGGTTTGGAATAACAGTAATTGAATCTATGGCTCTCGGGACTCCTGTGATTGCCCGCGATTCAGAATATTCAGCTCTAAAATCATTAATAATAAGTGGCAAAAACGGAATTCTTTTTAAAAGCAAAGAAGAATTGGTATTAGCATTGAAAAATCTGTTAATAAAAAGCAATATTTACGATACAATTGTCCGAGAAGGTTTTGAATTTGCAGAAAAGTATGACTGGGACAAATACATTATTCCAAAGCTTATTTCATGCTATGAAAAAGTCTTGAATAACAAAAGTTTAGAGGAATGTCGATAAGATCCATGAAAGCGCTAATAGTCCAAAGATATATGAGTTACTATGGGGGCGCGGAAAATGTAGTAAAGGAGCTTTCAGAAAATCTTCTGAAAATGGGTGTCGAAAATTCAGTTATTGCATTAAATAATTCGGAAGAAACAAAAGAAATTTATAAAAATATAAAGCTATTATTGCCCAAAAAGCCGTTGCCTAATGTATTTAGAAGCACTGATTTTTTTTCTGCCCTGGGAATAATCAGGGAACTTTATTGGCTCCGAAAGCTTCTCGTAAAATATTATAAAAGCTTTGATGTTATTAATATTCACAATTTCCCGGCTAATTGGGTAGTGTTCGGAATTGATAAACCGATTGTTTGGATGTGCAACGAGCCTCCTGATTTTTACAGCAATCCTAAGCCTTCTTTATTATTAAAAATATTACGCTATTTCGGAATTTTAATAGATAAGTTTTTTGTTCAGCATTATGTTGACATAATCTGTGTTGCTGATAAGATTAATGCTGAAAGAGTTGAAAAAAGGTATAAAAAAACACCTATTATAATTCCCTACGGTATTGATCAACAGTCTTTTACTGCAAAAAATGAAGATATTTCCAGTTTTTTAAAAGGAATTGGAGTTGACTCTGACGAATTAGTCCTGCTTCAAGTAGGTGTAATTTCCCCTCAGAAAAATCAAATAGAAAGTATTAAAGCACTTCAGTCCCTGATGAATAAAGGGATCAAGGCTAAACTTGTTTTAGCCGGGAAAACCGACGGCCCATACTTTGAATTTATTAGTAAGTATATAGCTGATCATAATTTGTCAAAATTTATAGTTTTTACCGGGCATGTTAATAGAGAAACGATAGGAAAACTTTATAAGAGAGCCCAAGTTTGCCTTTTCCCAGTTAAAGAACAAGGTGGCTGGCTTGCACCTTTCGAAGCACTTCTTAATAAAAAACCAGTAATCGTATCTAAAACAATGGGAGCAGCAGCCATAATAAATGAAAACAATTTCGGTATTGTCGCTGACAATTTTTCGCTTGCTATTATTGAAATGAACGAAAATCTTTACAAATATCAGCAAAATGCTGAAAAAGCTTCAGAATGGATCAGAAATAATCTTACATGGGATAATTTTGCTAAAAAGTTCATATCGGTTTTCGCTCAGGCTATTCATGCAAAGGGAGAAATAAAATGAAAGTTCTTGTTACTGGGGGATGCGGATTTATTGGTTCCTGGGTTTGCGAATATTACGCAAAGCGAGGCGATCAAGTAATTTCTTATGATAATTTAACAAAAATGGAGCTTGTCAGAACAGGCTACAATGTTGAGAAAGCAAGGAACTATAACTGGGATTTCCTTAAATCCTTAGGAGTAAATCTAGTAAAAGCTGATATAAGAAACAAGGAAGAATTATTTAATTATGTGTCCGGGTGCGATTTTATTGTTCACACTGCAGCTCAGCCGGCAGTTACGATAAGCATAGAAAATCCGGAGCTTGATATAACAACAAATGTTGTAGGGACTTTTAATGTTCTAGAAGCTGCACGTAAGTTTAATATTCCCGTAGTTTCCTGCGCCACTATTCATGTTTACGGGAATAAAATAAATAACGAAATAAAAGAGGGAAAAACAAGATATGTAAGAAAACCCAAATTAATTGATGAGAACTACCCGCCTTTGGGTGGAATTATAACTCCGCTGCACGCATCAAAATATTCCGCAGATACATATGTAAGGATGTTTATAGAAACATATAAAGTTAAAGCAGCAAGTTTCAGGTTGACGGGCCTATACGGGCCGAGACAATTAGGAGGAGAAGATCATGGATGGGTTGCAAATTTCTGCATTAGGGCAATTCTTGATATGCCGATAAAAATATATGGAAGCGGAAAACAAGTACGGGAT